>CAYIFM010000011.1:0-236 GCA_964362705.1 uncultured Candidatus Saccharibacteria bacterium
TTGATTTGTATTAAAAATTCCCATATCTTTATTTTAATCTAATAATTGGCGTACTTTGATTTAAACCAATAATAACCCCACCCTAGCTCAAAATCGCCGAGTTTTCAAGCCTGCCTGCCGGCAGGGCGAGAGTAAATTAAATTAAGAAATTCTCAAGTTCTTGCGGCGTCAGCAATCGGCGCACGTCTGAATTGGCAATCATGCCCGTTGAAGGCTTGGCCGAAAAACCAACATAA
>CAYIFM010000011.1:246-11870 GCA_964362705.1 uncultured Candidatus Saccharibacteria bacterium
TTTTTCCAATTTTTTTCTTTTTGTATCTAATATATAGAATTGCCGGAATTAGATCTGTATCGGAGCTAATGACAATAGCCGTATCATACAAATTATCTACAGCCCCAATTATAAGATCTGTTGCCAATTTAACATCCACTCCTTTTTCTCTAATTTTATTGCCGTCGTATAAAATTTTTCCGCGCTTGATATCAAAACCTTCCTTTTCAAGACCGCCAAGAAATTTTTGTTGATTTTTTACCATCGATTGGCTTTTGACGCTTTCTTTGGCCGACCAAATTTTTTACAAAGGCGCTGTAATCAAATTTTCTGCAATAGCTATAAAAAAGCTACCCTTGCCGAAGCGGGGGTAGCGAGGTTAGTACTTGCAGTATATAGCCAGAGTTACGAGCTTGTCAACGGCGTCATTGTGGATATCAAAATCGCCTGATTTTCAAGCCTGCCTGTCGGCAGGCAGGGCGGGTGTATGTTATAATGTTATCCATATGGCAATAAGCTGGTCGCAAAGCATTAATCTCAAAAAAGTCTGCGCGGAGTACCGCGTGGGGCTTTGGCAGTGCCCGCAGTTTTTGTTTTTGATTATGGGAGTGATTATAATATTGGCCATAATGGTCACTTATATTGTTGCCAGCCGTTACGAAGAGCCGGAGATCGCGTCTTTGGCGGTTTTGGTGCTAACCGCGATTTTGTTTGCCATAGGCAACTTAATAGTGCGCGCTTTTGAACAGGTGGCTTTGGCTTCAAAATCCAAATCGGAATTTATCAGTATAATGTCGCACCAGTTAAGATCTCCGCTCTCCGCCATAAAATGGCAGCTCAACATGCTGCTTCAGGGCCAAGGCTCCGTGAACACGCCGCGTGAATATTTGGAGACCATCATGCAGCAAAATGAGCGGATGATAAGATCAGTCAACGACCTTCTGGAAGTAAATAGAATTGAAGACAACGATTTAATACTCCGCCCCGCGGAATTTTCTCTAAAGGAGCTGACTTTGAAAATAATTAACGAATACGCAAGTTATGCCACTGCCTACAATGTCAGCGTCGCGTTCAAAGACGGCGAAGATTCAATGAAAATATTTGCCGACGAAGAACGCTTAAAGCGCGTGATAGAGCATTTGCTGGACAATGCCATACGTTATAGCACGAACGGAGGCAATATCGCGATAAATATTGAAAAACAAAATGACGGAAAAATTTTATGGAAGATTACGGACGAAGGGCGCGGAATTCCATCCGCGGAACAAAGGCGCATTTTTGAAAAATATTTCCGTTCCTCGGACGCCGCAAGGTTCCAAACCGCTGGATCCGGCGTGGGGCTTTTTATCGCCAAATCAATTATCAGGCAATCAGGCGGGGAAATAGGATTTTCCTCGCAAGAATCAAAGGGGTCGACATTTTGGTTCGCTCTGCCTATCGGCAGATAAAATTACCAGTTAAAATTTAATTATGACAAAAATACTTTTTATAGAAGACGAAGAGGCCTTGCAGAGGGCTATGGGGGATGCTTTGACAAGCAAGGGCTATACGCTAATTAAGGCGCTTGACGGAGAAATCGGCCTTGCTACGGCTTTGAAGGAACAACCGGATTTGATTTTGCTGGATTTGATATTACCCAAAAAAAACGGGTTTGAGGTGTTAGGAGGGCTCAAAAAAGATCCGGCTACGAAAAATATTCCGGTAATGGTGCTCACAAATTTGGAGGGTTCCAATGATGTTGAGCAGGCGCTTTCTTTGGGCGCCACGACTTATCTCGTGAAAGCCAATTATAATTTGGAAGATGTTTTGGGCAAAATTGAGCGCGTGTTAAATCATCACGGAAAATAAAAAATGAAAATTGAACAGCAACAAATTAAGGCCTTTCTTTTGGATTCCGAACTGGTTAGTAAGGAAGATTTGGCAAAAGCGGAAGCTGAAGCGGTAAGGAGCGGCAAAAAGATAGAGGACGCGCTTTTAGCAAACGGCAAAATAACCGAGGACGAAATTACTTGTCTTAAGGCTTATATTTTGGGGATTCCCTTTGTGAGCCTGGAAAATGAAACTATGGATCCGAAGGTTCTCTCCATAATTCCGGAGCCGATTGCCAAAGCGAATAATATAGTGGCTTTCAAAAAAACCGGCAATGATTTGGAGGTGGCCATGCTTGACCCCGAAGATCTTGAGACCATAGAATTTATACGTAAAAAATCAAATTTAAAAATTCTGCCGCGGCTTACCAATGCCGCTTCAATAAAACACGTTCTTACTCAATATCAAAAAAGCCTGCAAACTGAATTCGGAGAAATTATTAAGGGAGAGACAGAGGCTCTGGCTGTCGCGGAGTCCGCCGGCGGGGAAGAAGCGATTACCGCCGAAGATCTTAAAAAAGCCGCGGAAGACCTTCCAATCGTGAGAATAGTGGATACTTTAATAAGACATGCCATTTTAGGGCGTGCTTCGGACATACATATAGAGCCGATGGAAAAGGAAGTGGTGGTTAGATATAGAATAGACGGGATTTTGCGCGACGCCATGGTTCT
Organism: uncultured Candidatus Saccharibacteria bacterium; assembly: GCA_964362705.1. GTDB lineage: Bacteria > Patescibacteriota > Minisyncoccia > UBA11713 > 2-01-FULL-45-33 > CAYIFM01. Next base: position 2,766 of record CAYIFM010000011.1, read on the forward strand.
CCCGACACAAGTTGCCACTGGAATTGTCGCGAGAATCAAAGTCCTTTCCAATTTGAAATTGGACGAGCATCGGCTTCCCCAGGACGGAAGATTTAAAATAGAAACGCCGGAATACCGCTATTCTTTGCGTGTTTCAATTCTTCCGGTTTTTGACGGAGAAAAAGTTGTGATGAGGCTTTTGCCGGAATCAACCAAGGGATTTGGTTTGGAGGAACTCGGTTTCCACGGCGATGCGCTTGAACATTTGCACAAAAATATCAATAAGCCCTTGGGCATGATTTTGGCCACGGGCCCCACAGGGAGCGGCAAAACCACCACGCTTTATACAATTCTTTCCATTTTAAATACGCCAGACGTTAACATTTCAACCATAGAAGATCCGATAGAATATAAAATGCTGCGGGTAAACCAGACCCAAGTGCGCCCGGATATCGGGTTTAGCTTCGCGAACGGCTTAAGGTCTTTGGTCCGGCAGGATCCGGATATTATAATGGTAGGGGAAATTCGGGATAACGAAACCGCGTCTTTAGCGATAAACGCGGCGCTTACCGGGCACTTGGTGCTTTCCACTTTGCACACTAACTCCGCTTCAGGCTCGCTCCCCCGACTTTTAGACATGAAAGTTGAACCTTTTCTCATCGCTTCCACGGTAAACGTCATAATCGGGCAAAGGCTTGTAAGAAAACTTTGCAAGGAAAAAGAAAAATACACTCTTTCGGAAGCCGAAATAAAAAAATTGGAAGAAGACATGGACTTGGAAAGAGTTTTAAATTTTTTAAAGAAAGAAAAAATTGTTTCGCCAAAAGCCGCATGGAAGGACGTTCCGTTTTATAAACCAAAGCCGAGCAAAGACTGCGCCGACGGATATTCCGACCGCTTGGGCATTCACGAAGTTCTGCGGATGACCCCAACTATCAAACAGCTTCTTATGCAAAACGCGACATCCGACCAGATTGAGCTTCAAGCCAAAAAAGAAGGGATGATGACTATGATGGAAGACGGAATTTTCAAATGCGTCCAAGGACTTACTACTATTGAAGAGGTATTCAGGGTGACAACGGAGTAGGCATGGAAGTGTGGATAAGCTTGACTTAGCGTGGCGCGAAGCAGTGGATTGCGCATATGTCGTGGATCTATGTAGAACGAGAACAGTTTGTGCTAAACTACATATGTAAAAGGTTTTTAATTTTATTGTCTTGACAGATTCAATATTAAGGTATAGTATAAAAACATATATATGAATATCCCAATTCCAAAATTAAAGGCTATTATTCTATACTTCGGCACTCATACTAATAATAAATTTCTAGGAAAAGTAAAATTAATGAAACTATTTTACTTTTTAGATTTTATGCATGTCAAAAAATACGGCACACCAGTTACATATGACAAATATATTCATTTAGAGCATGGTCCAATACCGTCTGCTATTAAGAATTTGGTGGATAGCGCATCCGATGATATAGAAAGCGCAATTCTAGCTGATATCATCTCATTCGAAACTCCCATTGGTACTAATATGCAGAAAGTAATACCAGCAAGAGGATTTACAGAAAAAGACAGAAATTATTTTTCTCATACCGAACTAGAGATCTTGGAACTGGTTTGTTCAAGGTTTGGTGAACAAAATACAAAGTATATAGAAGATGCGTCGCACAAAGAAGCGCCCTGGAGAGAAACAAGGTTTATGGAAGCAATCCCATACACATTAGCCACTAAAGATAACGATTGTTTCGTGAACGAGGAGGAAATAGCGCTCTCTATAAAAATATAGGCATATGCTTAAATTCGGCGACATATTTAAGCGCAAAGAAAGTGTGCTTTGCTTTGTCATGTTGGATACGGATGAATTTCAAAACCGAATGGCTCACCTTGCTAAAACAGAATATGGCAGCGAAGACATGTCATTTGAAAACGCTAGTGAAAGATATAGATATCTAGCCAATAAGCTATTTTGTTTTGCTACCTTCAACTATCTTAATCTCCTCTGGCGTAAGGCCGTAGAGTTTTATCTGCTATCTTATTTTAATTTTTCCGCAATCTCTTTTAATCCGTTCTTTCCTTTATAAAAATCCATACCCCATAAAATTCTGTCAAAATCACGTAAAGACACATTCAACTTATTAGCTTCTTCTTTACAGCATTCATTATATTTGTAGTAAGCTTTTTGACTGCTTGATGGGTTAGCGCCAAAACGAGTTTTCAGTTCAATTTTAATTTCTTCGTCCATCATCGCATCATTTTTATTTAAGAATTTAATCAGACTAGCTTGGGCTCGATAATCAACAACTGTAAAAATATTTTTATCGAGAACAGCTAAAAAAGCGGGCGATGTTATTAAGTAGGACTAAACCAAGCAGATATGATTATAAATAAAGTTCCAAATATGAATATTCCTAAAATAATTTCCATACAAAATCTCCTTATTTTAAGCCAACTTTTGACCTTTACTCTATCCTATCATATACCACAATTTAGTCAATAACCCCAAAAAATGTTAAAATAAACCTATGCCGCTGTATCACTATAAAGCCAAGGATCAGGAGGGAAGGGATTTGGAGGGAGAAAGGGAGGCCAAAGACCAGTATGAGCTCGCGAGAATTTTGCGCCAAGAAGGGTTGGCGCCTGTTTTCGTGATTGAGGCCGGAAGCAGGCGGCGAAAAAAAACTTTCAACGACTACGTTCCTAATTTTCTCCAAAGAATCTCGCTGGAAGAAAAATTAAATTTTACAAGGAATACGGCTGTTATGATAGGAGCCGGAGTGGGGCTTGTTAAGGCTTTTGAAGTTATGGCTCGGCAAACCAAAAATCAAAAATTTAAAAAAACTATTTTAGAAATGGCCGATTTGGTAAAACAAGGAAAAACTTTCGCCGAGGCTCTTGGACATTATCAGGACGTTTTCCCGAAATTTTACCAGGAAATGGTTAAGGCGGGAGAAAAATCCGGGCAACTCGAGGAATCTTTGAAATTAGTCGCGATGCAGTTAAAAAAAGATTACGCGCTGCGTCGCAAAGTAAGGAGCGCTATGGTTTATCCCGTCATAATTTTAATAGCCATGGTTGGTATCGGAGTTTTAATGATGATTTACGTGGTTCCCACGCTTGTTTCCACTTTCAAGGAGCTTAATGTTGAGCTGCCGGCTTCCACCAAATTGATAATTTTTCTAAGCGAGTCTATTTTAAAAAGCGGAATTATTATTTTGGCCGCTGGAGCCGGGATTTCATATGCCGCTTTAAAATATTTTCGTTCGGAAAGCGGGCGCGAAACCCTGGCTTGGCTTTTTACAAAAATGCCGGTAATTTCGGGCATAAATCAAAAGTTCAACTCCGCACGCACCTGCCGCACCTTAAGTTCACTGATCTCTTCCGGAGTGGATATTTTAGAAGCGCTTTCTATTACTAAGGGAGTTATTCAGAATCGTTTTTATCAGAATGTTCTCGAAGACGCCAAAAGCAAAATTCAAAAAGGCGAAACTATATCTTCGGCTTTTTTGTCTGATGACGGAATCTACCCGCCGCTTGTGGGAGAGATGATAGCCATTGGGGAAGAAACCGGAGAGCTTTCCAAAATGCTTTTGCGCCTCGCGGCTTTTTACGAAAGCGAGGTCGCGGCGGCAACCAAAGACCTTTCTACGATTATTGAGCCGGTGCTAATGATTTTCATCGGCATCGTCGTCGGATATTTCGCGGTCGCGATGATTTCTCCGATGTACAGCTTAGTGGGTTCATTCGGCTAAAAAATGCGCGGAGTTACTATTTTAGAAATTTTAATAAGCGTTGCCATAATCGCGATAGTCGCGACAATGTTCGTCGGCGTATTCGGCGGATGGCGCGCGAGCGGAGCTTTGGAGGAGGCGCGTTCCAATATTATTGGTATGTTGAAAGACGCGAGAAGCAGAACTTTGGCGTCCGAAAACAATATGACCTACGGAGTGCATTTTGAAACCGGGAAAGCCGTGCTTTTTAAGGGCGCGGTTTATGTCGGCTCGGACTCCTCAAACGAAAATTACGTTCTACCGGGATCCGTAAAAATCAGCAATATAAATCTTACCGGCGGAGCTGTGGATACGGTTTTTACCCGCCTTTTGGGCACTACCACCGCTTCCGGCACCATTACAATTGAATCTAAGCGCGACCAAAACACGCGCGCCATCATCATTTTTGCCACAGGCAACGCGGAGTGATTCGTGGTAAAATAACCCCATGAGAGGCTTCGGGCTTTTGGAGATTGTCATTGCGGTTTCAATTATCAGTGCCACGATTTTTTCGCTGTCTTTTGTTTTTTTGATTTCACAAAAACTGGAGACAACTTCGTCCAATAAAATCCGCGCTAATTTCCTGGCCGAGGAAGGGCTGGAGGCTTCGCGCTTCTTGCGGGATAAATCCTGGTCCCTCAATCTCGCGGGTCTCTCCGCGGGCACAAATTACTATCTTGCTTTTGCCGCGGTAACCTCAATTTGGAGTATTGGCGCCGCCGGTCCGGATAAAATTGACAATTTATTTTACAGAAAAATAACCATAAACAATGTTTCGCGTGATCCGTCTACGCAAAATATAGAATCAACCTACAATCCGTCAAATAATGACCCTGACACGAAAAAATTTAACGTTGAAGTCGCTTGGCAGGAACGCGGGGCGACCTCTACCGTCACGATCAGCACATATTTATCGGATATTTTTGATAATTAAAATGAAAGGCTACACATTGCTTGAAACATTGGTTTACGTATCTATTCTCGCGGTGATAGCCGTGCTTGCCTTAGGCTCCATACTCTCCATCTATCAGGCTTACGGAAAAACAAAAGTGGAAAGAAAATTGGCTCAAAATGCTGACGTGGCTTTAGAAAGAATGGTAAGAGAAATCAGAGCGGCCACCACAACGGACATCGGGATAAGTGTTTTTGGCTCAAGTCCGGGCACGCTTAAAATCGGCAACACAACATTCGCTGTTTCAGCGGACACTCTTCAAGTCAAAGAGGGTGGCGGAGTTTTTCAGAATTTGACGGCTTCAGATGTCAAAGTAAATAGCCTGATTTTTTACCGCGCGACCGCTTCAGAATCTGAAATCATAAAAATAGAAATGGCGCTGGAAACCGGCTCGGGTTTATTTAAAAAAAGCCGCAATTTTTTCGGTAGCGCGGTAATGAGAGGAATATATTAATATGAGAAACCAAAAAGGACAAGCCGCTTTAATCGTCGTAATTTTCATGCTAGTCATGATGCTTTCTTTGGTATTCGCGGCCGCCGGCGTTGCTTTAAAAGACGCGAGAGTGGCAGAGGCTTCCAAAAAAGCGCGATTGGCTTATTTTGCCGCGGAAGCCGGTTTGGATGACGCGGTTTATCGCTTAAAGCGCGGAAAAAATTTGGTTTCATCGTTTTCCGTTTCTTTAAATGGCGCGTCCGCGGCTATAAATACAACAACGGCAGGGGCGACAAAAGAAATAAAATCAACCGGCGATTTTTTGGGCGCGAGCCGCGCGGTTAGATCTGTTCTTACCACAGGAGCAGGGACTTCTTTTCATTACGGCGCGCAGGTTGGGGCGGGCGGCATTGAAATGAGCAATACCAGCAAAATCATTGGCAGCATATATTCCAATGGAAATATTAATGGCGAAAATTCTCCAGTTATAACTGGCGACGCGTTACTGGCTGGCAGTTCGCAAGTTTCGGGCGTAACTGTTCAGGGCACAATCTTGCTAAATCAGCCGGTTCTCCCCATGCCGATTTCGGACACCAAACTGGATCAATGGGAAACAGATGCCGAGGCCGGTGGAGTTCATACCTCACCATGTCCTTATGTGTTGACGTCTGGTACTACCAATCTCGGCCCTAAGAAAATCGCTTGTGATATGGACATAAAAAATACAGCAGTGGTGAACCTCACAGGAACGCTCTGGGTTGTCGGCAATCTCACTATTCAGAATTCGGCAATTGTTCAACTTGCTCCTTCATATGGAACAATGAGCGGCCTTATTCTCGTAGACGACCCCGCCAACCGATCATCCAAGAGCTTGCTCGACGTGAAAAATTCGGCACAAATTCTTGGCTCTGGTACTTCGGGAAGTTATGTGATGTTAGTTTCGCGAAATAATTCTGCGGAGAGCGAAAGCGGAACCGATGCGGTTGAAATTCAAAACACGTCTTCCGCCCCCATTTACTATGCTCCTCACGGTTCCGTAGAGATACACAACAGCGCAGATCTAAAAGAAATTACCGCCTATAAGCTTGAGATAAGGAATAGCGCTACTGTTACCTATGAAAGCGGCCTTGCCAATATCAATTTTTCTTCAGGCCCCTCCGGCGGTTGGGATATTATCAACTGGAAAGAAATCATTCCTTAAACTAAAATTAAACCATGTTATTGCCAAGTTTTCTTAAAATGCCGATATACGCTTTTGAGCTTTCCGATGAATCTTTTAAATATTTGCGCATGCGGCAGCAAAAAGGAGGGATGATGGTCATCGAAGACTTTGGAGAAGGGGCTATCGCGCCCGGGGTCATAGATCGCGGAGAAATTAAAAAACCGGATATTCTAAAGTCTTTGCTCAAAGAACTTTTTTTGAAAAAAAATATAAAATTTGTCGCGATTTCTTTGCCGGAAGAAAAAGGTTTTTTAAGAAACGTGAAATTAAAAGGAGCAAAAGAAGAAGAGGTGCGATCTTCGCTCGAGCTTCAACTGGAAGAACATATTCCTCTGCCTCCGCAAGAAGTCGTTTTTGATTACGCGATTGTAAATAAAGAAAAAGAACATTTTGACGTTGTTATCAATGCTTTCCCGCGGGTCATCGTGGGGTCGTATTTAGACGTGTTCGCCGCCGCCGGAGCAACCCCGGCTTTAGTTGAATCGGAGCTTGGAGCCATGGTTGAGGCGGTAATTCCCAAAAATTTTGTTGCTTCGGCGATGATCATTGATTGGGGCAAAACGCGCACTAGTTTCGCGATCGCCAAGAACAGAATTTTGAGATTTGCCTCAACCGTGCCTATCGGCGGGAAAGCTCTTGATGAAGCCATAGCCAAAAATCTAAAAGTGGATATAAAAGAAGCAGAAGCGCTTAAAATCAAACACGGATTTTCCCCTGCCTCGCCGAGTCAAGGCGGGCAGACACCGGAATCTCTGCCTTCTTTCCAGGCCATAGTGCCGATTGTGACCGCTCTTAGGGAGGAGGCGGAGCGTTACATAAATTTTTGGCAGACGCATTCGGAAGACAAAAAAGCGCCGGAATTAATTTTTCTTACCGGTGGAGACGCGAATCTTATCGGCCTTACGGATTATTTGCAAAGTGAACTTGGTATTCCGACAATACTTGCCAATCCTTGGGCGAACGTTATTTTCCCACGATATTATTTGCCGGAATTAGAAAAAAGAGGCGCAATCAGGTTCGCGGCTTCGGTGGGCTTGGCGATTAAAGCCCTGGATAAAGAAAATATTTTATGACTTTGCTTACCGCGGAGTACGAAAAAATAATAAGAAAAGAAAAAATATCGCGGTTGATTTCCGGCTTCTTAATTATTTTAAACATAGCAATGCTTTTCGGCCTTGTTTTTATGACGCCGTCATATTTTTTGCTGATTCTCTCTAAAGACGATATTTTGCGCAGGTTGGACGCCGCGAAGGAGGGTTTTGAGAAAAAAAGCTTTAAAACCGCGGATGACGAAATCCAAAACGTGAATCTTTTGGTTTCCGGTTATGAAAACGATCAGAGCAAAAGAAGGGCGCTCGCGCCGATTTTAAGCAAATTCGCTTCTGTTTCGCGCCCGGAAATCAGAGTTGCTTATCTTAATTTGCAAAACACAAACGGCGGAGCGTTTTCGCTTCTGATCCGAGGCAAGGCCACAAGGCGCGAGGCATTTTTAACTTATTTAGAAAGCTTGAAATCTTTGCCGGAGACGGAAAGCGTCGCGTCTCCAATCAGCAATTTGCTTAAGGACAGCGATTTGGATTTCTCGCTGGAAATAAGATTAAAAAAGGAAACATACGGCTATGTTCTGGAAAAATAAATCCAATTTACTGCTTATGCTTAGCATTATTTTCGCGGGGCTTTTAATATCGGCCAATTGGTTGCTTTACCAGAAAATAAAATCAGCGAGCGCGATCGTGTTGGAGGCCGAGCAGAATATCGCTTCTTTAGAAAAGAAACAGCGCGAGCTTACCGGCGCGATTTCGGCGATCTCGGTTTCAGGGGATAATATAACAGCGATAAACAATATTTATTTAAACGAAGATAATTTTGTGGATTTAGTCGAGCTTTTGGAAAGTTTGGCGTCGGAATCAGGCAATGCTTTCAAGGCAGAAAGCGCGAGATTGCCTACGGCCGGCAAGGAACCTGCAAGCATTCTTTTTACGATAGATGGCCGCTTCGCGGATGTTTATAATTTTATTACGCTTCTGGATAATATTCCCTACGCGGGCTTGATAGAAAACATATCAATCGGCCCCAAGACAGACGGAACAAAAAACACCGGAATTTTAACGGCAAGGATTAATTATTTAATTTTTAGCTTTAAACCAAAATGAATTTGAGCGATATAAAAAAGATCTGGAACGCTGAATTGATTTTGGGAGTTTTGCTTTTGATTGTATTTCTGGCTTTTGATTTTTGGGTTTACAATGCTTATGTAAGAGGCGGCGCGGGTGGGGTTGGCGCGCCGGAGGTCGCCACGCTTTTAAAGAAAAACGCGCTTGAGAAGGCGGCCAATAAAATAAAATCTCAAAACCAATTTTTAAAAAATCCGTCGTTCGGAGTTGTTAAAAATCCTTTTTAGAGTTATAATTTTTACGTTTGAAACACTGCCCTTGTCGTTCAACGGACAGGACACGGAGCTTCTAACTCCGGAATCGAGGTTCGACTCCTCGCGAGGGCAAAAACATGCTAGAATTATAAACATAGAACCATATTTTAATTTTACCCGCTCCTCCGTAGCTTTAGCGCAGGAGAGGGGGAAGAAAAATTTTTAATCATTGAGTTCATAAAATTTGAAACAAGGAACAGTAGAAATGCTGATTTTTTGTTGGGCTTGACAGGATAGGTGAAATATGCTATCCTTAAAGCCATCGGAATCATGGTAGAAACCGTGCAAATCCGGTAATCCCGCCACGAGGACATC
>CAYIFM010000012.1:0-11423 GCA_964362705.1 uncultured Candidatus Saccharibacteria bacterium
GGAATATTCGGATTTAGTTTTAAAGATGAGAAATTAGCCGAAATGATGGCCGCGGCATTGCGGCATCGAGGCCCGGATGATCACGGCACTTTTTCGGACGGCAACGCCACCTTGGGGCATCTCCGCCTTTCTATTTTGGACCTAAGCGCCGCCGGGCATCAGCCTATGTCGGACAAGGAAGGCAAAATTTGGATTTCTTACAACGGAGAAATTTATAATTTTAAAGAATTAAGAAGCGATCTTGAAAAACGCGGATACATATTTAAAAGCCAAACTGACACAGAAGTCATTCTTTGCGGATACAAAGAATATGGGTTGGATTTTTTAAAAAAAATGCGCGGCATGTGGGCTTTGGCTATCTATGACGCGCGCGAAAACCAGTTGATACTTTCGCGGGATTTTTTCGGGATAAAGCCGCTTTATTATTCTTGGCGCGGGCGCGATTTGATTTTTGCTTCGGAGATAAGGGCATTTGGCGCCAAAATTTCCGCTTTCGGCGGCAACGCTTATTTTGTTCTGGGTTACGTGCCGCATCCGTGGACTATTTTTGAGAATGTTAAAAAAGTAAGTCCGGGCGAAGTTTTGATTTTTAATTTAAAAAATAAGTCTTTAAATTCCCGGCAAATGAGTTTATCTGATACTGCCGACGGCGAAGCGGCATCTGATCCTCGCGATTTTGAATCGGTTATGTTGGAAAGCGTGGAGAAACATTTGATTTCGGATGTCCCTGTCGGGATATTTCTTTCCGGCGGCGCCGATTCTTCGCTTTTGGCGGTGATGTTAAAAAAAATGGGAAGGACTCCAAAGGCTTTTACGGTTCGTTTATCCGGTAAAAAAGACGCTGATTTCGCCGGAAAAATAGCGAATTTTGCCGGCCTGGACCATCGCGAAATTTTAATGAATGAGGAAAATTTTGAAGAAATGTATTTAAGGCTTTTCGAAACGTTGGATGAGCCGATTGCGGACACGGCTCTTTTCCCCACGATGCTGGTAGCCAAAGAAGCCTCAAAGCAAGTTAAGGTGGTGATGACCGGAGAAGGAGGAGACGAGTTATTTTGGGGCTACGAGAGATATCAGAATCTCGTCGGCCTTAACCGGGTTGGCGGCGGTTATCCAAGTTTTTTTTCTCGGCCGGAAAGTATTTTTTATTTAAATTACATTAAGCCGCTTTTAAGGCGGTTTCGCTTGTTATATTTTTCTGCAAAAAAAGATTTGCTCGGCAGTTATTTAGGCTACGTTTCAATAGATTCTGATTTCGGGAATAAATCGGAAGTTTACAAATATTTTACCGCGAGCGCCCAAGCAAAAAATTTGCCGCCGAGTTTTTTTGACGAAAAGTTTTATTTGCCGGACAACCTTTTAAAAAAAACCGATTTCGCGACAATGAGCTATTCTCTGGAGGGCAGAGTACCGTTTTTGGACAGGGAAGTTTATAAATTCGCGACAAATCTGGCGCCAAGCGAAAAATTTGCCGAAGGATCTGGCAAAAAAATAGTAAAAGAGTATCTTGCCTCAAGCCTTCCGCCGGAGCTAATTTTTAGAAAGAAGGAGGGCTTTAGCGTCAACCCGCAAATTTATATTTTCAAAAATCATAAAGCGGAAATCAAAGAGGCCATAAAATATATTTTAAGCTTAAAATTCGATTTTATTTCGGAGCGCGCGCTCCTTCGGGCGCTTCAAGACGAGGCTTATTTTGAGTTTATTCTGCGTAAATTTCCGCAAACCGTTTTCAGCTGGCTTGCGTTCTATAAAGTATTAAGCCGTTCTAATTTAAATTAATGCGAAATATTCTTAAAAAATTTCATGGCAAAAATATAGCAGTTGTCGGCGACCTGATGTTGGACAGATACATTTTCGGCGAGGCTAGAAGGCTTTCTCCGGAGGCGCCTGTGCCGATAGTCGCGCTCCAAGAGGAAGAGGTCGCGTTGGGCGGCGCCGGCAATACTGCCGCGAATGTTTCGGCTTTGGGGGGCAAAGTTTTTTTAATAAGCGCTTGCGGCAACGACGAAGCCGGGAAGATTTTACTTAAACTGCTGAAACAAAAAAAGATTGATACCGAAGGAGTTTTGCGTTTCAGGCGGCCTACTACGGAAAAGGCGCGGCTGGTCGCCGGCGGCCAAACCATTGTGCGCATGGATAAAGAACGCGATGAAGATTTGGAATCGGCGTTGGAAAAAATGGCAATCAAATTTATTAAATCTAAAATTAAATTTTTGGACGGGATTGTGGTTTCCGATTATGCCAAAGGATTCGTGACAAAAAATATCGGCAAAACTTTAGTCGCGCTTTCCCGCCGTTACCGGAAGCCGCTGGTTGTTGATACTAAACCGGAACATTTTTTATTTTTTAAGGGCGCGACCGTGCTTACTCCGAATAAAAAAGAAGCCGAAAGCGCGGCCGGAATCGCGTTTAAAAATATGTCGGATTTAAAAGCCGGCGGCAGATATTTGCAGAAAATAGCCTTAGCCGACATTGTGATTACTTTAGGTCCGCAAGGAAGCATGCTGTTTTCCGGAAAAAAAGTTTCGCATTTGCCAAGCGAGGCGCAAGAAGTTTTCGATGTTACCGGCGCCGGAGATACGTTGGCGGCGGCATTAACATTATCGTTGGCCGCGGGCGCGGGCATTTATCGGGCCGCGAAGACGGCTAACGCCGCGGCGGGGCTTGCGGTCAGCAAAAAAGGGACTGCCACGGTTTCGGCTGATGAGCTCGCGAACAGGATATGAAAATAGCCATTTTTACCCAGCGCATGGACGGGCGCGCCACTGGCACCGCGCTTTACACGAGAAAATTAGTCGAAAATTTAATAGAGCTCGCGCCGAGAGCGGGGGACGAACTTTTTTTGGTGCACAGGGAAAAAAGCACGGACCCGATTTATCAAAAGGCGCGCGAAATTCTTTTGCCGAAAGCGCGCTTGCCGCGCTTGGCATATTTTTTTTCCGAGGCTTTCTTTTTATGGAAAACCAGGAATGATTTTGATATCATTCATTATCCGGAAGAAAGTATTTATCCTTTATTTTGGCTATCTCATGCCAAAATCATTATAACTGCTCATAGTGGAGTTGAGGGTTGGAGAGATTTCGGCATTTTGCGCCGCAGATGGTGGTTGGTTTGGTGCACTTTCACGCTTTTTAAAAATAGGATCAGCAGAATTATTTGCGATTCTGACTCTACTAAAAAAAGTTTACAGAAATTTTTTAGCCTGCGAGAAGACAAATTGAGAGTGATCTATTTGGGCGTAGAAAAGCGTTTTTTTGAAGCGCCCGCGAAAGATATTTCCTCCGAGGCATCTGCCAGAAAGCAGAATTTCACTTTACCGTATCTTTTGGCTTTCGGCAGAATAGATCCGCACAAAAATATCCCCAGAATCATTGAGGCTTATTACAAAATCCAAAAAGAGCGCGGCATAAAGCATTCTTTGGTTTTAGGCTCAAAACATTGGCCGCCTGAAAATATGAAAATAGACGGCTTAATAAACAAGTTTGGACTTTCTGGAAAAATATTTTTCTTAAAATATGTCACTGACAATGATTTGCCGGCGCTTTATAAGGGAGCGGATATTATGATTTTCCCGTCTCTTCACGAAGGATTCGGCCTGCCTATTTTAGAAGCGATGGCGGCCGGCACGCCAGTGATAACTTCTAATATATTTTCTATGCCCGAAATCGCCGGCGGAGCAGCGCATTTAGTTAATCCTTATAATGTTGATGAAATCGCGGAAGGCATACGGCAAATTTTAAGCGATACAAATTATAGAGAAAAATTAATTTCAGAGGGGTTAAGGCGCTCGCGAGAATTTAGTTGGGGCAAAACGGCGGAAGAAACTATAAAAGCCTATCAAATTTAGTCAAGTTGTATTTTTTCTACTCGCCCTGTATGCTACTGAAAGATTGTGAGTAACAATAGTGGCTAAGAAAAAAACCGCGCTGATTACCGGAATTACCGGCCAGGACGGCTCTTACATGGCGGAATTTTTGCTCAAAAAAAACTACAAAGTTTTCGGGCTTGAGCGCAGAAGCAGCAATAAAAATCGCAAGAACATTGAACATATTACGGATAAATTAGAAATGATTTCCGGAGATCTTTGCGATGAGGCGTCGCTTGTGCACGCGCTGAAAGAAAGCAAACCGGACGAGGTTTATAATTTAGCTTCGCAATCATTCGTGGCGGAATCATGGAAACAGCCTGTGTATACAGGGGATGTGACCGGCTTAGGCGCTTTGCGGATGCTTGAGGCAATCAGGCAAGTGAATCAAGACATAAGGTTTTTTCAAGCGTCTTCTTCTGAAATGTTCGGAGCGGCAAAAGAAAGCCCTCAAAATGAAAATACACCATTTTATCCGCGAAGCCCGTACGGGGTGGCCAAGCTTTACGCGCATTGGATTACCGTAAATTACAGAGAGTCTTACAATATGTTCGCGGTTTCCGGCATCGCTTTTAACCACGAATCGCCCCGCAGAGGTCTGGAGTTTGTGACTAGAAAGATTACTCATGGGGCGGCCTCGATAAAGGCGGGTTTGAGTTCCGCTCTCCATTTGGGAACTTTGGAAGCCAAACGGGATTGGGGATACGCGGGAGATTACGTTGAAGCCATGTGGCTTATGCTCCAGCAGGGCAATCCACAGGATTATGTCGTCGCGACCGGCATTATGCACAGCGTGGGAGAATTTGCCTCGGAAGCTTTTGGCATTTTGGGCCTTGATTGGAAAAAATTTGTTAAGCTGGATAAGAAATTTTTAAGGCCGGCGGAAGTTTATAGTTTATGCGGAGACTCCGGAAGGGCGCGGAGAGAACTTAAATGGGAGCCAAGGGTTGATTTTAAAACGCTTGTAAAAATGATGGTTGAATCAGACGCGAAGTTATTAAAAGCGTAAAAAAGCGGCGGCAAGCAACTCGCCGCCTTTTATTTTCGTTCTAATTTTATGCGGCAAAAAAAGGCGTTAACTTTCAGGGCATCGTCAATCGGAGACGCGCTGATGGGCAAATATTTTTTGGAAAATATCCACGCAAAGTTTCCTGAAGCGGTGTGCGGCCTTTTGGTTGGGAGCCGCGGGAAGATGCTCTCGGAACTTTTTTCGGCGTACCCATGGCTGGAGGTTTGGGAGGTCAACAGGAGAAACCCTCTTTCAATTTTCCGCGCCATGCGCCGTTTTTTCTGTTCTGATTTTACTCTGATCCAGTATTCGGAAAATAAATTCAGCGCGCTTTCTAAATTTTTCGCGAGGCTGGTTACGAAGCGCGGAAGGTTGGTCGGCTTTGAAGACGGCTGGAAGTTTAATAAACTAATTTACGACAAAATTTTGCCGTTTGCCGGAGAATATAAAAGCCGCGGGCTGATAGAAGAAGAAAGAAACGCGCTGTTCTCGCTTGGCGTTCCCGCGTCCCTTAAAACTTTCAGCCTTGATTTTAAAGAAGATAAAAGTGTTCTAAAAAAATTCGGCCTTCAAAAAGACGGCTACATAATTTTGCATTTTTTTTCAGGAAGCGACTCCAGAGGGCTTCATTTTTTAAAGAAGCGCGAGATTTTGAAAGCTGTTTGCGAACGCTTTGGAGGAAGCTACGAACTTGTTTTAACAGGTAGTGAGAATGAAAGAGAGGCGGCTGTCAAAATTGCCGAGGGGATGTTTGTCTCGCCGAGTCAAGGCGGGCCTATTAAAATCGCCGCCGGCAAAACTTCAATGGCCGCACTGGTTAATTTGATATCAAACAGCAAGGCGGTTTTAAGCCTTGATACCGGCGTCGCTCATATCGCCGGGCATTTAGAAAAACCGCTCGTGACGCTTTCCCGCTGCAAGGCTTTTTCAGCTTGGTGGTCGCCCTTGATGTATCAAAAAAATGTTAGCGTTCTTTGCAATCAGATTGCTTGCGGCGGCGTTCATTCCGGAAAATTTCCAAAGTGCCTTAACGAAATTGACACGAACTTAATTTTAAGCGAAATTTCTAAATATGCCGGATAAAATTAAAAATTTAAAAGAGCTTAAAAAAATTATCCGAGCCGCGAGATCGCGGGGAAAAAAGATATCCGCGCTTTCCGGCGCGTTTGATATTTTGCACCCAGGACACATAAGTTTTTTGGAAAGGTGCAAGAAAAGCGGGGATATTTTAATAGTACTCTTAAATAGCGATAAATCAGTGCGTAGTTACAAAGGCAAGGGCAGGCCGATACATAGCGAAGCGGCGAGAGCCAAAGTTTTGTCGGCTCTCGTTCCGGTGGATTTTATTTGTATATTTAACGAGCCCGATCCGCGCAAAGCTCTCGCGGTTTTGAAGCCCGATATTTTTTGTCAGGGAGACGACTGGGGGGCGGATTGCGTTGAGCGGGAAACCGTTGAGAAGCATAGGGGCAAAATTAAAGTTTTTAAGAAAATAAAAGGTTTTTCAACAACTGCTATCATAAACAAAATACGAGGAGTTGCAAAAAAGCAATAAATCGCGTATAATTAAGCTGATGAAAAAGCTCTCTTTTATTATTTCCATTTTGCTTTTAACGGCTGTTTTTACAACGCCTCTTTCCGTTTCGGCAGCCGAAAACGTGGGGATTAAGCCAGGCAGTTTTCTTTACGGCTTTGTGACGACTTTTGAAAAGGTAAACCTGTTTTTTACTTTCAACCAAGAGAAAAAAGCGGAGAAAGCTATGAAATACGCCGAGAAACGGCTCGCCGAAGCGGAGGCGGTTGCGGGAGATAAAAATTCAGACGCGGTTAAAACGGCGATTTCCGGCTATGAAGCAAGCATCGCTCTCGCGGCGGAGGCGTCAAAAAAAGTTAAAGACGAAGCCAAGGCCGAAAATCTGCTTAATTTAATCGCGGACAACGCCTCAAAACATCAAGAAATTTTAGCCGATGTTTTAGCCAAAGTCCCAGACGAAGCGAAAGAAGTAATCGCGCAAGCGATTGAGGCCAGCAAAAAAGGCCAAGAGGAAGCGCTAAAACAAATCGCTGAACTAAAAGGCGAGGTTGAACAATTGAAAAAGGAAGTAGCGGAACTTAAAAAGAAATCTATCATGACTACTCCTAAACCAGAAGCAAAAATACCAATAACTACTCCAACCAGTAATGTCGACCAGCCAAAACAAGCAGTGCCCGCACAAGCAGAAGATTCGGCGCTAAAAATCGCTCGATGTCAGGCGGAAGCAAAAAATCAAAAGGATATTTTTATACAAGATGGATACAAGAAAGCTGAAGATAAATTTTTGCCTGCCATTGCGGAAGCAGAAAGTAAACTTAGAGAGGCAAAGTTAGAACAAATCAATAGAATGGGACAAGTTCCAGACTCTCTTATTGGGGCTTCGCCAGATTTACAAAACGCTGCTATAAATATTTCTGTCAATGCTGTTCAACCAACAATTGATCATTATCAAGCTGTTAAGCAAAATTGGCTAAGGTTACTTCAAGAGACCAAAGACGAAATAAGAAATCGTTTTTCTGAACAAGCATATAACCAAGCATATATAAGTTGTTTAGCTAAATAATTTTTTGAAAATATGACAAAAATAATATGAATGAAGAAGAACTACGACAAATGAATTTAGAAAGGTTAAGAAATTATAGCTCTGCTTTATACGCAGTTATATTTGAGCGATATAAAATATTACCATTAATTAGCACATTATCGGCTGCTTTAGTTGGCTTGGTTATACAAGGCACAGATTTAGTAAAAATAAAAAGTCTTGCTTTTATTTCTTTTATTATCTTACTGATATTAATACCTCTTTCTATATTCGGTATTTTGTATCAATTAGGACGCGATGTAGAAAATCTATCAGACAAAATTAAAAATATTTTACAACCAACAAAATCTCCAGTTAGAACTGCAAGTTTTATAAGTATTTTTCCGTGGATTGTTTACGTTCTTTTTTTGGTTGCAATTATTTTAATTATTTTATCATTTTTTAACCTACAATAATTGCAATTTCCGCAACCTATTCCGGCGAGCACCGTTAGAAATCTATATTGTCAGATTTTTTAGAAATCAAATACCGCAAGAATTCTTAATATTAAAATTTCTAACGGGGCGGGCGTGGGAAAATGCCCTCTTTCGGTAAACAACATTCCAACATTCTGCAGAATGTTGGAATGTTGGTAGAAACAGAAATGGAGGGGGTGTGGATAAGTTTGACGACGAATTATTCTATGTGCTATAGTGAAATTGGCGCTTGGAGGGTCCGCCCTGTCACGGCTATCCAAGCTGTAACCAAGTGCCACTAAAGAATGCCGCCTACTGCGGCGTTTTTTAGTTCAATCGTCTTCAGGGTCTCCGCTGTGTAATACTCTCCGACTATTTATAGAATCAATTTTCCAGTACGGAATAATACTCCAAAAGAATTTTTCTCTGTTATCAACTTGCTTAACAATGACTTTGACTCGCACATTTTCTAGAACCGTAATAAATTCATAATAGGAAACCGGCTTGAGAACTGTATCGGTACGGCTATGCATGCGGATTCGCTCAAAATGTTTTGTATGCCAAATCCCTTGCACGGTGCGGGATAGAGAGATTGCTTGCGGGGCGAAAGCTAATAGTTTTAACCGGGCGTATTGCTCAGAATGTGAACGCGCAACTTTATCGGACTTGAATTTTAGATGTTTTAATCCCAATGCGTTGAAGCCAACTTTTTCGTTGAAATATGGGCAACGAACCCCACCAATCGTGGCATAAAAAGTTTCTGCGCCCGTCCGCACTTTTTCAAAATCTTGTTCGTCTTTAAAATTAAATTTACCCATATTGTTTCTATTTAAGCAGAACCATAAACAAAATACGAGGGAAGCGGGTTTAAGTATATATGTGCGGTATTGCCGGTATTGTAACAAAAGAAGGCGTAAAGCCCTCGCCACAAAAAATAAAGGCGATGGCGGCTGCTTTGGCGCACAGGGGACCGGATGACGAAGGCTTTTATTTGAAAAATAATGTCGCTTTGGGCCATAGGAGGCTCTCCATTTTGGACCTTTCTTCGGCAGGCCACCAGCCAATGGAGAGCCATGACGGGAAGCTTCGGATTATTTTTAACGGCGAGATATATAATTATCTTGAGTTAAAAAAAGAGCTTGGGCCGCGAAACTATAAGAGCAACACGGATACGGAAGTGTTGCTTTTGGCTTATCAAAAATGGGGCCCGGCGTTTTTAAAAAAACTCAACGGCATCTTCGCTTTCGCGATTTGGGATGAAAAACGGAAAACCCTTTTTTGCGCGAGAGACCATGTTGGCGTAAAGCCTTTTTATTACGCTATTTCCGGCGGCGAATTTTATTTTGGTTCGGAGATCAAGGCGCTGCTTGCCGCAGGAATTAAAGCGTGTCCGAACAATCATTCCATTTATGATTATTTAACTTACGGATATTACCATCACCTGCCGGAAACCTTTTTTAAAGATATTTATCAGTTGCCGGCCGGGCACGCGCTGACTTTCAAAAACGGCAAGTTATTATTGGAAAAATACTGGGATTTAGCGGAGCGCGCCAAAGAATCCGCGGCGGGTATGGTGAGTTGGAGTGATAAAAAAGTTGCCGATGAATTTTTTAAACTTTTGGAGAGCTCCGTGCGCAATCAACTTCGGAGCGATGTACCGATAAGCATTCAGCTTTCGGGCGGGCTGGACTCATCCATGGTTGCCGCAATGGTAAACAAAATTGTCCGTGGCCAGAAAAATTTTAGATTGCTTTCTTTCGTTTACGGCGATTATCGCGATAAAGAAACGCCTTATATCAAGGCGTTGGCAAAAGGGCTTGGGTGGAAGGCGGATTTCATAAAAATTTTGCCTCACGATATGCAGAATATGATGAGCGAAGTGACTTGGCACCAGGAGGAGCCTTTCCCCGGGCTTCCGACTTTCGGTCAGCATATGCTTTGCCGCGCTTCGCGCGCGGAAAATATTCCGGTGACTTTGGGCGGACAGGGCGGAGATGAAATCGGAGGAGGTTATGAATATTATATGGGCGCTTTTTTATTGGACGCTGTCCGAGCCAAAGGAGCTTCCTACGCTTTCGGGGAGCTTATGGATTACGGCTCTAAACACAATGTTTCTTCGGTTGACGCAAACTTGAAGTTTTTTTTAAACAGCTTAAACGCGTATTTTTTGGGAGGCGCGTCTGCAGACGCAACTAGTTTCGTAAGGCCTAATGTTTTTAAACCGAGTTTCGCGGAAGCTTTTAGCGGTACAAGGAATCCGCCGGTGTTCGCGGCGCCGCTTGATTCGCATTTTAGCAATATGCAGTATCGAGATATTACGCGCGCGAAATTGCCGCGAATCTTGCAAAGCTCCGACAGATCCTCAATGGCTTACGGCGTGGAGCATAGAGTTCCTTTGTTAGATTACCGTTTGGTGGAGTTCGGCGTGGCTTTGGCTCCATGGTTCAGCGTAAGGAGCGGGGAGCAGAGATTTTTTATGCGCCAAGCGCTAAAGTCTATTTTGCCGAAGCGCGTTGCCTCCGCGCCAAAAAGAGCGGTGCCAAGCCCGCAAAGAGAATGGTTTAAGAAAGAGCTTCAGCCTTGGATTTGGTCCATTCTTAAATCAAACTCTTTCGGCAAAAGAGAATATTTTGACCAGGAAAAAGTTTTGAAGGAGTATAAACAATATTGCAAAACTCCAGGAGTTCCCGCGAACTCTTTCCACATCTGGCAATGGATCCATTTAGAAACCTGGTTTAGAACTTTTTTTGATTGAAAATGAAAACTATTTTTTTTGTGATAAACGGGCAAGCAAGGGTGAATTTTATTTTGCGCTCGGATTTTTTTAAAATTTTAAAAAATAAAGATTTTAAAATCGTTATTATTTCTCCTTTTTGGCAAAACGCGGACTTTAAACAGGAATTCGGCGGACCGAACATTTTTTTTGAACCTTTAAAATCTCTCCGCGGGCGCGCGTTTAAAATTGTGGCTCTCCGCGCGCGAGCTTTGTCTCATCCGCACCCCGAACTTATAAAATCCCGCGAAATCAGCCGCTTTATGGATAGGCGTTTTCAAAAAGCTCCGGTTTGGCTGCTTGCTATAAGAGGTTTCGCGCGCGATTTGATATTGAAAACCTTGCCGGTCGCTTTTCGCGGATCCGAAAAGTTTTGGATGGGGCTGTTAAAGTTTTCTATTTCCAAAGAATACGCTGATTGGCTTTTCGAAAAATATAAGCCCGAGCTTGTTGTTTTGGGAAATGGCGGCGGGGACGGCTACGAAATTCCTTTTTTGGTTTCCGCGTATTTCCGCGGCGCGGCCTCCATGGCGGTTGACGCCAATTTGGACGCCGCTACTTATAGGCATTTCGGCGCGCCGTTTCCGGTAACTTTATGGACTATGTTCGGCGAGCCGCAAAAAAAAGAATTTGCCGAAATACACCGGATACCGGAATCTTCTTTGGCGGTAACCGGCGCTTTAAGATATGATCGCTATTTCCGTAATTTTAAGCCGTTGCCCCGCGATGTTTTTTTTAAACGCAT
>CAYIFM010000013.1:0-11380 GCA_964362705.1 uncultured Candidatus Saccharibacteria bacterium
AAAGGTGGCTTATCAAAAAACATCCGGAATGTTTCTCTTCAGCGTCTATCAGCGTTTCTAAAGCGCACCAAAACAAAAGTTTATAAATTATGGGCGCACAAAAAATCCCCGCTAGGCGGGGAAATGTTTATCCAGAAATTTTTCAAAACGAAAATGGTTTTTTGGATCCTCCATTTTGTAAAGAAAAAGCGAATCTTTTTTAAAGCCAGATTTCTCCGCGGCTTTCAGATTGTCTTCCCTATCGTCCACAAAACAAGCATCCGAACGCGAAAACCCAAAGTCAGACGAAGCTCGAATAAAAGGGCTTTTATCTTTTTTGAGAGCGCGTAACCGATACGAAAGCGCCCATTGCCCGCGATCGCCCTCCCTGAAAAGCTCGAGAATTTCCGGAAACTTTAAGGCTGTCTGCGCGAAATAAAAAAAATCTGTATCTGAAATTAAAACAAGTCTTGCTCTGCCGCTTTCCTTAAGGCGCAGCAAAGAATGGAACATCGGAGCGTTTACGCCAACAATGCATTTTTCGCAGGCTTTTAAAAAATCCGTATAAAACACATATTCTTTAAAGCAATTATCATTCAGGCGTTGAAACATATCATCGAACTCAATCGCGCCCGCGTCGTGTTCTGTAATTATCTTAAACAATTGCTCTTGCCTGTCATCCCGTATGCAAGCTTTTAAGGGGCTCGGATCATAGTGAATCAGAACTCCGCCCATATCAACGCAAAGAACGGTCTTTTTCATCCATTGCTTCAAATCTTTCAAGAGCTTAGCATGAAAGTTATGGACGCGCAAGTAGTTTATGAAGACAAAAATATCGTGGCGCTAAATAAACCAGCCGGAGTAAATTTTGATTGGGCGCTAGAAACGCGGCCCGAACTAATTCCGGCGCACAGGCTGGACAAAGATACCTCCGGCATAATTTTATTCGCGAAAAATCAAGAAACGGCTGAATACCTAAAATCGCTTTTTCAAGACCATAAAATTAAAAAAACTTATCTGACGCTTGTGGTGGGAAACCTAAAAAATAATTCCGGAGTCATTGATCTGGCAATAGGCCGAAGCAAAAAAACCCCGCTAAAACGAGTGGCAATAGGAGAACAACGAGGGAAAATCAGAGAAGCGGTAACCGAGTATAAAGTTATAAAACAGTGCGATTCGCCGGCCGGCGGATTTGCTTTAATAGAAGCCTACCCGAAAACCGGGCGTACCCACCAAATCCGTTCGCACTTTGCCGCAATCGGCCATCCGATAGTTTGCGACAAACTTTACGCCGGAAAAAAATTTATCTGCCCGGCCGGGCTCAAAAGACAATTTCTGCACGCCTTCGCGATTGAATTTAATCTACCTCCACTCGCTCCCCTCCTTGTTAAGGAGGGGAAAGGGGAGGTCGGTTCCCGATTAAGACTTGAAGCTGACTTGCCTAATGATTTGGAAAATGTTAAAGTCCTTCTATGCCATCATTAAATTTAATTATCTCCCCGGTTGAAATAGAAAAAAGAAAAGCGCTGGATTTCAGGGCCGGGGATACTTTACGGGTTACTCAAAAAGTGAAAGAGGGCGACAAAACCCGTCTTCAGGCGTTTGAAGGATTGGTTCTCTCAAGAAAACACGGCCGAGAGCCAGGAGCTACTTTTACTTTGCGCAAAGTTATCAGCGGAGTAGGAGTTGAAAAGATATTTCCTCTATACTCTCCGGAAGTAGAGAAAATAGAACTTAAATCGCACTCCAAATTCAAGCGCGCGAAACTCTATTATCTCCGCGATCGCGCCGCCCGCGAAATTCGCAAAAAAATGAAATCCATTAAAGCGGCGGCGAAAATTAAACCAAAAATAGAAGTTCCTGTATAATAAATTTAAGCGCAGGTGGCGGAACTGGTATACGCGCACGCTTGAGGTGCGTGTGCCGCAAGGCTTGGGGGTGCGAATCCCCCCCTGCGCACAGAATTTCAGTTTTAGCGCTCAAACAACACTCTAGCCATTCTCTTGTCATCATCTTTGTGGGTTCTAACATGCATTATTTTGGCGTGAGTAAAATACGGGGAATTTCAGCTGTCATTCTCTGTCCGAAATTCGCGTTGTGAATAGTGAGTTTTTTGTACTTTGGATAGGTTCGAACCATTAAAACAGCTAGGACAACAGCAAACAAAAAAGGCGTGGCAACTTGTACCACGCCCCTGAACCAAACTGACTAGTCGTCTCGTTTGAGTAAAGCCAATCTCGGCAATTCAATGATCGCTTCGGCTAGAACATAACCGACTGCCAACCAGAAGCCGAGGGCTTGAAGAACACACATTGTGATGTAGACATTCGGCAAGCCTGTCCAAAACGATCTTGCCACAGAACTTCCGCTTGCCCCCTTCTGCAAAAAAGTAAACAAGATTGCCAACACAAGTATCCTGTAAGGGACACTTGCGATGAACAGACCGAGTAGGGCGTAGAGTCCGTAAAGTAGTCCGATCACGATAGCTATGCCTAAAAGATAGACTGGCAGAGTGATTTCTTTGCCTTCTTTTTGTTTGTGTACTGCACCCCTGTCGTAAAGCAGGAAGCCGAACACAATGACGAAGCAAGAGGAAAGGAAAACCGAAACTTTAAGATAATCCCAGAACTCCCAACCATTCAGCATAAATGTTGGATTGTTGGCGAACCAAGGCAATACATCAGTGATTGGTTTTTCAGTCAGCCAATAACTAACACCAGCACACAGGGCTGCATATCCAACGATTAGTGCGTCTATTACGTTTACTCTCTGGATCTTGTGGAAGGCAAACAGAACTGCATTGGAAGCAAAGTGCGTAAGCACCACCGCCAGCAATCCGTACTTTACGAATACATAAGTGAAGAAAACTCCCGCTACGAACTGCGGTAGTACGCGAAGCATCTTGCGATCTTTTTCTTCCTTGAAGTTGCTTAAGTGAACTAGTGCCCAGATGCCGTTTCCGATTAAGAACAGTGTGTAGAAAGCAACTGCCCCAGACAAAAAAGGAATCTTGGTCAGCGCTCCAAGAAATAGCCACCGAGCAAACAGTTCCTCGGCCAGAACAAGCACGAAGAAAGTGAAGAAGTGGTTGCCTTCTCCCATTTCTCTGAAAAGCTCTGTAAGCCCGTGTTTACCGCTTTTGCCCAAGAACTTTGCTTGGAAAATACCGGTAAGAATAGTTGCTGGAAGTTCAAGAACGACCACCGTAATAATAATGGGGAACATCATCAGAAACGCTGTATCGTTACTCGCTATTTGGTTGACTCCCCCCAATAGAAAAATCAGAAGTTCACTTCCCGCAGTGCCGATTGCCTGGGTCTTCACTGCGATAAACGCCAGTAAGGCAAAAGTGCCAAGTGCAGATAAGACACCAAGTGCTTTGTTGCTATCGCTCACAATAATGCCTCCTCTCTCTGTGATTTTGGTCTAGATTTTCAAGTTGCTACTGTGCATAATAATAACAAGGTTTGAGTAAAATGTCAAATTTGAGTGGACTCGCTTCGTTGGTTGGTGTAATTTTTAACCATGAACATAAAAAGAAAAATCGCGTTCGAGATGTGGAATTGGGGAGCGCAACCAGTTAAGTTCGTGCGCGATTACCTTATAGAAGACCTTCGTGCGTACGGGAATAGTAGCGCGGATGAACCACGCCTGAGATCGCATTACATTTTGCTTTCTTACGGATTTGAGATGATACTCAAATCTAGAATTGTAATGCTGTCTACTTTCCAAAATGAAGATCAACTGAACGATGAGCTACAAAACATTGGCCATGATTTTGTAAAAATCGCGGACACACTAGGAGACGACTTGAAAAACATAGGAATCACTAAGATTGAGCCAAAGAAAAAACACAAATATAAGTACTTCATTGTTGAAATGATTGATGGTAAACAAATCCGCGTAGAAAATTTTACTGACATCAGATACCGTCATATGAACTATTTTGCCGAGCACACAAAAGTCGTTGAATATGCAGAGAATATACTCAAGATTTGGGAAAAGATAAAAACAGCAAACGATAAAACACAATAGAAATGTACGTTATGCATGTTGTGTATGTTGTGTATGTTGCTGGAGAGGGTATGCCTGATTTCTCTTTCTAAGCGAGGTTCTATTCAGAGATGGGATTTTACCAAAATACCGAGTCTTTTACTCTCTGACAGCGTCTTGGTGTCATCTACGGCACGTAAAATCGGCTCCAAGACCCTACAATATTAAATAATAACGGTTCGGTTAATGCCTTCAGAGAGGTTCTAACTTGTTCTCCTAAGGTGCAAAAAATGTTTGCGTTTTTATTTAGAAAGGTTATCTTTGAATAAGAAGATTTTGGCGTGGAATGGAAAATTGCGTTTTTTGTGACCGAAGCCAGTTTGAGGAAAGACTTTGCGGGGAAACCAAGGATTTTTGGATAGTCGCGACATTGGGGCAGATAACTGACGGCGGATACGTTCTTTTGGTGCCAAAAAGGCATGTTGAGTGTGTTGGAGCAATGGAAGAACGCGAAGTCGAACGCCTAGATATACTTATTGATCAAACAAAGGGTGTTCTGTATAGAGAATACAATTTGCCGAGTGTTATTTTCGAACACGGCATTGTGGGGCAAACAATCAAGCATGCGCATATCCATATAGCCCCTGCTAATATAACGCTTTCCGAAAGAGTGCGGCGAGATTTCCCTGAATGTGGCGACTCGTTGATAACTTATCTAATAACGCTTTGTAATTTATACACAAAACTAAGAAAACCGTATCTTTTTTTGAAAGATTTCGGCCTTATGGGAAAAATCATCTGGAATCCTCCAGCTCCTCCGCAATATTTTCGCACCATTCTCGCCGAAACCCTTGGCCGCCCGGAGCGCGCCAATTGGCGGAATATGGATCCTGAGCTGGATAAAAAATTATGGTCGGGAACAGTCCTACGCCTCAAAACATATAAGTTTTAGAGGCGTTTTACTTATATGCAAGATTATCCGCGCCTTAAAGCTAAAATACGGGAAATAGAAAATTTTCCGACTCCCGGAGTAAAATTTAAAGATATTACTCCACTCTTGGAAGACAGGTTCGCTTTCAAAGAAGCCATTGACGGCTTGGTTAATGTTTTTAAAAATTCCGGCGCGGAAAAAGTCGTGGGAATTGACGCGCGTGGTTTTCTGCTTGCCTCGGCTGTTGCCTATTTTTTGGGAAGCGGAGTGGTCATTGTGCGGAAAAAAGGCAAGCTTCCTTATGAAAAAATTTTGATTGACCATAATTTGGAATACGGCACCGGAACCTTGGAAATGCATGTGGATTCCATAAAACCAGGCGAGAAAATTTTGATAATAGACGATGTTTTGGCTACGGGCGGGACGGCGGAAGCCGCCTTGCGGCTTACGGAAAAACTCGGAGGAAAAATAGTGGGCATGGGCTTTTTGCTAGAGCTTCCTTTAGGCGGCAGAGAGCGCTTGAAAAATTACGAAATAAAATCGCTGATACAATATAATTAGTTATGCGCGCTCGAGGGATCGAACCCCGGACCTACCCGGTGTAAACGGGTCGCTCTACCACTGAGCTAAGCGCGCGCCTGCGTCGACACGGGCGCGATAAAACAAATTTAACTTATTATTTAATCTTCGGCAATAAATCCACGCCGGTCATTTCGGCGGGTTTTCGCAAATCCATTAAAGACAATGTTGTCGGCGCTATGTCGGAAAGCACGCCGAGTACTTTGCCGTATCTGGCCGCGATCTCCTCTTCCGGCTTGGGACTCGGGCTTTTTAAATCACGGCTTACTACAAAAAACGGCACGGGATTGGAAGTATGTTTTGTCCGCTTCTCTCCCGAAGCGTAAACTTTTTCTTCCGCGTTTCCGTGATCAGCCGTGATAATAATCGCGCCGCCTATTTCCAAAACCTTCGCGACTACCAGCCCCAAAGAAAAATCTAGCGCTTCAATTGCTTTTATGGTGGCGTTAAAATTTCCGGTATGCCCAACCATGTCGCCGTTGGCGAAATTTACCAAAATAAAATCGTATTTTTGCACATTTTCCAAAATAGCATCTGTGATTTTAGCGGCGGACATCTCCGGAGCTTCGTCAAAATGCCCGACTTTCGGAGACGCGATAAGCATCCGTTCCTCGCCCGCGAAAGGCTTTTCCGTGCCCCCATTGAAAAAATATGTCACGTGCGCGTATTTTTCAGTCTCGGCAATGTGAAGTTGTTTTAGTCCGGCCTCCCCAACAACCTTAGCCAGCGGCCAATTTATATCCAAGGGCGGGAAGGCAGCCTCTACCGGCAAACGCTTTTCATATTCAGTCATTGTCACAAAAAATAAATTGTTTAATTTCTCCCGTGGAAACCCGGTAAAGCCGTTTGAAACAAGCGCCGAAGCAAGCTCTCGAACGGAATCCTCGCGGAAATTATAAAAGATAACCGCGTCCCCGGCTTCAATCCTGCCTTCGCCGCTTTCGATTTTGGCAGGTTCAATACGCTCGTCCGTAATATTTTTTTCGTAAGATTTTCTGACGTATTCGGATGGAGACGCGAAAGAGCCGCATTCCCCGCCCACTAAGCATTTATACATTTTTTCAATCCTATCCCAATGGTCATCGCGGTCCATCGCGAAAAATCTTCCGGAAATCGTGGCGATTTTCGCGAATTGATATTCGGTATCCAGCCTTTGCTCCAACTGTTTTAAAAATTCCGCGGCCTCCTCGGTCTGGGTGTCCTTGCCGTCCGTAAAAAGATGGAGGTAAACCGAATTTATGCCTTCTAGCTTCGCGAATTCCAAAAGGGCGTAAAGATGATCAATGTACGCGTGCACGGAGCCTGAAGAAAAAAGACCCATTAAATGGAGCTTGCCCTTCCCTTCCTTAATAAAATTGGCCGCGTCTAAAAAAGCCTGGTTTTTAAAAAAAGATCCGTTTTGTATTGATGTAATAATCCGCGGGAGGTGGTGAAAAAGCGTCTTGCCTGCCCCGATCGTCAAATGTCCGACTTCCGAGTTGCCTTCCTCGCCCCATGGAAGCCCGACTGCTATGCCGGAAGCCTGAAGCGTCGTAAAAGGATAAAATTTTTCCAGCTCCTTAAAAGTCGGCATATCCGCGTGCTTCCAAGTGGACTCCGGCAACTGGCTTACGCCGAAACCATCCAGCACCGCCAAAACAACCGGCTTATATTTCTTGACCATAGGCTTATTTTAGCATAAAAAAACTAGAGTTGACTTCTGAAACTGGTTCTGATAGAATTGGGTTATAAAAATGTCAACAATGTTAATAATTTTAATCGAAAATAACCAAATATATGGAACTAGCTACGCTCATCAAAGCGGTTATTGCCGTTTTAGCCGGCGGCACGGTCGGATACTTTTTAAGGCAAATCTTAGCTCAACAACGGAGCGAAGCCTTAGAACTTAAAGCCAAACAAATACTCCTCGGCGCGAAAGAAAACGCCCAAAAAATTTTGGACGAGGCTAAGGCGCGCGCCGAAAAAGTCGTGGAAGAGGCCAGGCGCGAGCAGAAAGAGCAGGAAAAGGAACAAAGGAAAATTGAAGAAAGACTGGTCCACAAAGACGAGCTGTTGGAAAAAAAGTCGGCCGAGCTGGAAAAAGAAACTCAGGGCCTTAAGGACAAATTTGAAAAAGTTAAATTGGCCAGAGAACAGATTGAAAGACTGGAAATTGAAAAAAAAGAAGAACTTGCAAAAATAGCCAGACTTTCGGAAGAAGAGGCTAAAACTCAAATTATTTCCGAAACCGAAAAAAAATACGAAATGGATCTTCTGGCCAAGATACAAAAGCTTGAACAGCACGGCCTGGAAACATTGGAAAGAAAAGCTAAAGACATTTTGGCCTCGGCAATCCAGCGCATCGCTTCTTCCACCGCGGCTGAAGTCACGGTTACTTCCGTCAATATCGCTTCGGACGATCTTAAAGGCAAAATCATAGGGAAAGAAGGCAGAAACATCCGCGCTTTCGAAAGAGCCTCGGGAGTAGAGCTTATCGTGGACGACACGCCGGGGGTAATTTTAATTTCCAGCTTTGATCCGGTCCGCAGGCAAATCGCGCGCGTGGCTTTGGAAAATTTGATTTTAGACGGCAGAATTCAACCGGCCAAAATTGAAGAAATGGTGGAAAAAGCAAAAACCGAAATCGAGAAAATCGTAAAAGAAGCCGGGGAAAAAGCCGCCTATGAAGTAGGGATTTTAGACATTGATTCGCGGCTTATCATGCTTTTAGGAAGGCTTAAATTCAGAACTTCTTACGGCCAAAATGTTTTACAGCATTCCGTTGAAATGGCGCACGTTTCCGGCATATTGGCATCCGAGCTGGGAGGCGACGTGGCAATAGCGAAAAAAGGAGCGCTTTTGCACGACATCGGCAAAGCCGTTGACCACGAGGTGCAGGGGACGCACGTTGAGATCGGACGGAGAATTCTTCAAAAATTCAGCGTGGATAACCGCATCATCCAAGCGATGCAGTCGCACCACGAGGAATATCCTTACGAAACCTTGGAATCAATCATCGTGCAGACAGCGGACGCGATCTCGGCATCCCGCCCGGGCGCGAGACGAGACACGGTTGAAAATTATCTCAAACGCCTAGAAGATTTGGAAGGCATCGCCAATTCTTTCCCCGGAGTTGAAAAAACTTACGCCATCCAAGCCGGTCGAGAGATAAGAGTTTTTATAACGCCTGACAAAATTACCGATTTGGAAGCCAAAAAAATGGCGCGCGACATCGCCGACCGCATTGAGTCCGAATTAAAATATCCCGGAGAAATAAAAGTCAATGTGATCAGAGAATTGCGGGCGATTGAATACGCAAGATAAAAAAACGCCGGACTAAACGTTCGGCGTCCGCGACTTGAGAACTATAAAAGTTTTTGTGCTATGGCTTGAACAACCAAAAAGAGTTCATAAATCAGTAGAAATCCAACGGCATACAAAGCTACTTTCCAAACCATTCCTCGAGTAGTTTTATGCGCTTCTCGCAAAATAAACCAAATACAAACCAAAACGATTGGCAGCCACCCTATACCGATCAGAATGTTATACATTTTTATACCCCCCTCTATTTTTGAGTATATCAGATAACTTTCAGCTTGTCAATAGCGACAGGGTGGGTGTAAAATTGGTATATTAACTTCATGAAATCATTAAGCTACAGAATAATCATTGAGCCAGACGGTAAAAAGGCGTTTCACGGATATGTCCCCGCGCTTCCGGGATGCCATACTTGGGGCAAAACCATTGAAGAAACTCGCGAGAACTTGCGGGATGCTATTGATGTTTATTTGAAAAGTCTGATGGACGACCACGAAGCAATTCCTGAAGATAATGGCGTTGAAATGATTGAGACCATAACTTTTGCGCCGAAAAGCAAAACATTGGTTTATGCCTAAATTAAAACCCTTAAAACCCAGGGAGCTTATCCGGGCGTTGCGCAAGCTCGGATTTTTTGAGCATCGCCAGCGGAGCACATCGCATTTAATTATGAAACATTCTGACGGCAGGCGCACCACTATCTCAATGCATGGCGGCAAAGATATCCCGACCGGAACGCTCCGTGGGATTTTACACGACATCATGGTAAAGCCCGAAGAATTATTGGATTTGTTAAAAAAATAGGCATGAAACTCTTAATTTTCGGGGATGTTTTTGGGAAGCTTGGCAGGGAAGGAGTAAAACGGATGTTGCCTAAGTGGCGGGAAAAATTTTCGCCTGATGTTGTAATCGCGAATGTTGAAAATATCGCGCACGGAAAAGGCATTGGAATAAAACAAATCTTGGAATTAAAAGATGTCGGTGTGGATATTTTTACCGGCGGCAACCATTCGCTTGAAGGAAAAAATTTCGCGGAAGTTTTAAACGATGAAACGCTTCCAATTTTGCGGCCGGCAAATATGCCTGACGCGCCGGGCAGGGGAGTGTTGGTTTGGGATGTGAAACCGAAAAATAAAAAACTTCTTGTCATCAATCTCATCGGCCGAGTTTTTATGAAACAAGAATACGGCAATCCATTTCGCACAGTCGATAACATTTTAGAAGAATATAAAAATATAACTCCTTTTAAAATTCTGGATTGGCACGCGGACGCCACTTCGGAAAAAACAGTAATGGGCTGGTATTTGGACGGAAATGTTTCCGCGGTTTTCGGAACGCATTCTCATGTGCCTACGGCGGACGCGAAAATTTTGCCGCGTGGCACCGCGTATATTTCAGATGTAGGAATGACAGGGCCTTTAAATTCAATAATCGGGGTAGAAATTGAACCGGCATTTTCGCGGTTCCGCGATGGGCAAAAAACCTCGTTAAATCCGGTAGAATCCGGGCCGATAGAAATAAACGCGATATTTTTGGAGCTAAACGAAGCGGGGCAAGCTGTGGATATCAAGCATTTGCGTGAAATTTTAGATTAAATAAAATTAGTTATATGAATAAAACACAGTTGGCGGAAAAACTTTATGAGATGCACGCCAAAAACGGCGTAGATGTTTCTAAAAAGCACGCCGAAGAAGTTGTCGATTTTGTCTTCGATACGATAACCGCCGCTTTGAAAAATGGCGATGAGGTTGCCATAGCCGGCTTCGGGGCCTTCTCGGTCAAAAACCGCAAAGCCCGCACCGCCAGAAACCCGCGCACAGGCGAGCTGGTACAGGTGCAGGCGACAACCGTTCCGAAATTCCGCGCCGGCAAGGGCTTGAAAGACGCGGTAAAGTAAGCTAAGCTTCAAGCAGAAAATAGGGTTTTGGGTGCGCCAAAAAATCTGGTCCGGATGCAAGTTCGCGGTGCCTCTTGCCATACTGTTTTATGTTTTCACCTTACTCCTGAATTTGATGGAGAGATTTTGGTCCAAGCTGCTATTCGTGCATTTTAAAATTTTTGGAGCAAACGCGCCGGATTGGCTGATTTCTTTTTTCAGCATAGTCGCGACATTGATTTTACTATTTCTTGTGGGCTGTATTGTTGAAACAAATAAATTTAAACGGATATTCAGATGCGTCGCGGGCAAAATAACAATTCTCCATTTAATTTGGAGCGACAAAGAAGAAGACGCGGCTGTTCCCGTGCTTTTCCAGCATCCTATTGAAGGAGAATGGAAAATCGGATATCTCCTAGGCACGCAAAAGCTTGACGACGGCAGAGAGTTTTACAGAGTTTATTTTTTCACGGGCATAGGCGACCACGAGCTTATTGAAAAAAATCGGACGGACCTTATGATTAAGCTTTCCAATCCGCCGCAAGAAATCGGTAAATTGATCGCCTCTCTTATGATACACGGCCCGGAAGAGCTTAAAATATTAAAAGAAAATAAGCCCGGCGAACCAAAAAAGCCTGTTAAAGAAAAATAGCAGGTTTTTATTTTTAAAAAATTATGTGTCTTTACAGTTTGGCTAGAACCTATTTTATCAAAAACAGCTGAAC
>CAYIFM010000014.1:0-10341 GCA_964362705.1 uncultured Candidatus Saccharibacteria bacterium
GTTTGTAAAACAGTCGCTATTAACACTGAGGTCACTTTCAACACCAACGATTCTCCAGATCAAATAAACTTAACCAGTTTGGTAACATGCCTAGATAAATTCATGCCGAGCAAATAGCTCGGTTGTTTTTTTTAAATATCCAAATTCTTGACGGCTTTGGCGTGAGTTTGGATGAAAAGTTTGCGGGGCTCAACCGCGTCGCCCATAAGAACATCGAAAATATGATCGGCGGCTTTGGCGTCTTCAATATCAACGCGTAGCAAAACTCGGCTAGCGGGATTCATTGTTGTTTCCCAAAGCTGTTCCGGATTCATCTCCCCCAAGCCTTTGTAGCGCTGGATGTTTTGGCTTTCGGCGCCTTTGGTCAATTTAGTTTTTTCTTCTTCGGAGTAAGCGTATTTTATCTCTTTTCCTTTTTGAATTTTGTAAAGCGGCGGCTGGGCGATATAAATATAGCCTTTTTGCATCAGCGGCAAATAGTATCTGTAAAAAAGCGTGAGAAGCAAAGTCCTGATATGCGCGCCGTCGACATCGGCATCAGTCATAATCACGATGCGGTGGTACCTTAATTTTGAGATATCAAAACTTTCGGCTATCGCCGCTCCCAGCGCGATAACCAATGTTTTTATTTGGTCCGACGTCAGCATTCTGTCCAAGCGGGCTTTTTCAACGTTTAAAATTTTGCCGCGAAGCGGAAGTATCGCCTGAAATCTCCTGTCCCTTGCCTGCTTGGCCGATCCGCCGGCCGAATCGCCCTCCACAATAAAAATTTCAGACTCGGCGGGATTCTTGCTCTGGCAGTCCGCCAGCTTTCCGGGGAGCGCTAAACCATCCAAAGCTCCTTTTCGCAAAATAGTGTCTTTGGCCGCCTTAGCGGCTTTTCTGGCTTTCAGCGCCAAGATGACTTTTTCCAAAATCGCGCGGGCATCCTGCGGGTGCTCCTCCAAAAACGCGCCCAAGGTTTCTCCAACCACCGTTTCAACGGCAGTCCGCGCCTCCGGATTACCGAGCTTGGCTTTCGTCTGGCCTTCAAACTGCGGATTTTTTAATTTTACTGAAATAATCGCGGTAAGCCCTTCTCTGACGTCTTCTCCGGTCAAATTTTCTTCGGATTCTTTTAAGTAGCCGTTTTTTCTGGCGTAAGAATTGAGCGAACGGGTAAGAGCCGTGCGGAAGCCGGTGGCATGCATCCCGCCATCGGGGTTTAAAATATTATTCGCGAAAGCGAGTTCCCTAGTTTGCAAATCGTCGACGTATTGAAGCGCGATTTCTACCATGATGCCTTCGGCATCTTTTTGCGCGTAAAAAATAACGTCATGCTTCGGCTGCATGCCTTCGTTTAAATATTTCACGTAAGAAGCGACGCCCCCTTCAAAATAAAAAGAATAAGATTTATGTTCTGCCTCGTTTTTTTCTCTTTCGTCGGAGATGGAGATTTTTATGCCTTTAGTCAAATAGGCTTGCTGGCGCAATCTTTCTAATATTTTTTTCCAGTCAAAATCCGGAATTTTTCCGGTTTTGCTGTCCGCGAAAATTCCCGAATCCGGCTCGAAAGTTATGGCCGTCCCGCTTTTGCCGCATTTGCCGATTTTCTGAACTTTGGTTCGTGGCTTCCCTCTTTGGTATTCCTGCGCCCATTGCTCACCGTCCCTGCACACCTCGGCGCGGAGCCACGATGAAAGAGCGTTGACCACGGAAACTCCCACGCCGTGAAGCCCGCCGGAAACTTTGTATCCGGCTCCGCCGAACTTCGCGCCGGCATGAAGCATGGTCATAACGGTTTCTAACGCGGATTTTTTGGTTTGTTTATGCGTCTCAACAGGAATACCGCGGCCGTCGTCCACGACGCGCACGCGGTGGTCAGGCAATAAATTAACGGCGATGTTTTGGGCGTATCCCGCCATAGCCTCGTCAATGGAGTTGTCCACCACCTCCCAAATTAAATGATGTAATCCGTCCACTCCGGTTGAACCGATATACATTCCGGGACGCTTCCTCACGGGCTCCAAACCTTCCAATACAAAAATATCCTTAGCGGTATATTCGCCCCCCTTGCCCCCATCTTTTTTAGGCGCAACTTTTTTGGCTTTTTTAGGCATCTTAATAGATTAATTTTAGCACGTTTTAAGCAATAAAAAAAGCCCGCGAAGGCGGGCTTAAGCAATAACCACGCTCTCCAAGTCTTTAGGAAATTTGGTCAGATTTCGGCAGCCGTTTTTGGTTACCAAAACCATATCCTCAATGCGGATGCCGCCGACGGGAATATGGTCGCGGGCTTGCGAGTAGTAAAGTCCCGGTTCAACCGTAACAACATTTCCTTCTTGCAAAATATCGTGACTGGAAGCAATGCTCGGCAACTCATGAAGATCAATGCCGACTCCGTGCCCCACGCTGTGAAAAAATCCTTCCATCGGACGTTTTTTGAAATCGGTCGGATATTTTTGAGATTCAAAATATTGCAGTGTCCAGTCATAGATATTTTTTCCGTCAACGCCGACTTTTACCATCTTGATACCAGCTTCTTGCGCGAAACGCACATGGTAATACATTTTGATTAATTCGCTTGAAGGTTGACCCTTAAATACTGTGCGAGTCATATTGGCGTAATAATGCGTTTTCATAGAAAGCGGGAAAACATCTATCACGATAGGCTGATGAGCCTGTAAATGGCCGGAGCCGGCGCAATGCGGATCCGCGGTCTGGACGTCGCAAGAAACAATCGTATCAATGCCTAAATATTCTTGCCGATATAGTTCATCATTGATAATGTTGCGCAAACGTTCAGACGTTACAATTCTTTCAACTTGATAAACATATACGATTTTATCGCCGGAAATCTTACAAACTCGTAAAAAATCTATTGCTTTTTCGACTGCTTTCTCAACCGCTATCTGCGCTTTTTCAATCTCGGCGATTTCCCAATCTGTCTTAATCGCGCGCCCCGGATAAAACGGCGGTTTCGCGTAAGCGACTTTAAATGATTTTAACAGCGCGTTGCAGAGCTCGCATGGAAAAGTGTCGGGTACGACAACTTTTCCAACGTCATGCTTTTTTAGAAAATTTATCAAATATCCGCGGCTTTTTGAAATATAATCATAATAGTTTACAACCTCCACTCCGTATTTTGCTTCTTTCGCGGCTCTCTCAAGTTCCAATGGAGACACCAAAAGATACACTCTCCCGTCTGTCTCTACCAAAACAAACGGATCAGGCGCTTTAAATCCGGTGCGCCACAATATATCTGCCGAAAAGTGCGGCGGACCTAAATCCGTAGCCCCCCAAAGCACCAAAGCTGTTTTCCCGGACTTTGATTTTTTCAAAATTCGCCTCCAAATCTCCTTAAAAAGTAGCAACTGGCATATTTAAAGTCAAGCCTTTGATTTGACATTTTTCTAAAAAGGTTTAGAATGTAAAAAAGATAGGCATGGTAATATGCTTTCTTTCAAAAGAATCTTGGCTCTGCTGCTAATCATGCCGATTGCGGCGGTAGTAGCGCTGGAAACTTGGCAAAATGCGCGGGACTCCCTAAACCAAAACTAGTTTTAGTCAAAAATACCATTGAAAAAGAGGTTGGGCTTTGGGAATCCAACAAGCAAATAGCATCGACATTGCACAGAAGTTTTTTGGATATAATTCTCGGAAATATAAAAATATTGGTGCGAGAAGATATCTTGCCGGAAGAAATGGGGGAAACCGTCGCCCATGAAATCGCGCATAACATTTTACAGCCTAGTCATTATCATGTCATGCTTGATAAAATTTTAGATAAATTTTCCGGGCCAGCTTACTCTAGAGAGCTAGCCGCCACAGAGCTCGGCAACAAATTGATAAGCCGATGCTTCAAAAACAAAGCCTAAGTTCCAAACTAGGCTTTTTTAATTTTTCCTTAAAGCCGATTTAATTATATGGTCCAAAAGCTTTGGGAAAGAAATACCGGATGCCGCCGCGGCTTTTGGGAGAAGGCTTTGCCGAGTTAATCCGGGGATAGTGTTTATTTCTAAAACATAAATTTTGCCAGTCTTGCCGCGAGGCAGGCCGTCCAATTTACTCCAAATCATATCGGTCCGTGAAAAGCCGGAGCAGCCAACGGCAATGTGCGCGCGGAGCGCGATATCTTGGCACTCTTTTAAAATTTCCGGCGGGACTCTCGCTGGCGTAATTTCTTCCGATCCGCTTTCCGTGTATTTTGAGGCGTAATCAAAAAATTCTCCCATTTTTGGAACTATTTCCGTAGGCAGCAATGGCGTCAAATTATTTTTGCCGTCGTCCAAGACCCCGCAAGTAAGTTCGGCTCCGTGAACAAACTCCTCCACCATGACGTTTTTTGAATATTTTTTGGCATTTTTAATGGCCGCGTTTAAATCTTCGCGCTTTTTAACAATGCTTACGCCGACGCTGGATCCGCGATCAGATGGCTTTACAACCACCGGAAAAGAATCAATAAACTTGGGGACTGCCATGCCGGCTGATTTAAAAATCTGGCGCGATCTTATTTTGTCCATCCCCAAAGCGCTTGCCCGAAAACCGGAGCCGGTATAGGGCAGCTTTATGTCATCTAAAATTTTCTGCACCGTGCCGTCTTCTCCGAATTCCCCGTGCATAGCGATAAAAACAACGTCGGCAACACTCTTGATTTTAGAAATAGGCAACTCCCAGCGCCCTTTCCGGGAAATGCTTGCCAGCATCGGCTGATATTTTTTTCTATCCAAATGCTTATGCACCATCTTCGCTGTTTTAAGCGAGATCTCGTGCTCGCTTGATGGCCCCCCGCCTAAAATTAAAACACGTAGCTTTTTCATATCTTTAAAACGATGATTCTTCCGGAAAAGCAACCAATAAAATCCTCCACCGGAACAAAATGATTTTCTTGGGATTCATTATAAAAACCGGACGGATTGTGGATATAAAATCCGGAAATTTTGCCGTTTTTGATTTCAAAGCCGTGGACTAAAACTAAGTGCCCGATTTTGTCTTTTGGCAACGCTCCCGCGTGGCGTATATCGCGGCTCACCGAAGCAATCACAAAATTTTTATTTAAAATTTCTTGGGCGATAACCGCCGGCCCAATATACCATAATAGTTTTCCGGCAAAATCAAAATTTTTGGCGAATTTCAAAAATGGCGCGTGCAAGAGCCCGATAAGCTGATTGGGTTTATTTAGATTTTTTTTATAACATCCTGCCGCCATCGCTGTTTTGCCCAATTCCGCCAACTTAGACGTCGGACGTCTAAGTGATAATAAAATCATTTTAAAACATGCCATCCCGCAAAGCTTCGGCGCCCAAAAAACGTATTCATCTAAAGTTTCGGCTCCCGATTCCCGCCACCGCGCGTCTGCTTGAAGCAAATTTTCATCTCCCACAAATTCCTCCGCCCGCTCGGCGCTCGCGTACTGCGAAACGTATGGAATATTATATGGCAAGCGATAAACGCCGTCTTTTAATTCCACAATTTCTTTTTCAGCCGCTCTTTCTAACCAATGCCCGCGCGCTCTCCAAAAAAATCTCAAAAGAGTTTTCACCTTAATTCGGCGCTAAATTGCTTGGCGGTTTCGGAATAAATTTTGGACATTATTTCATCAACTTCGCCCGCTACTAAAGTCCTGTCATTGCTTCGGAAAATTATTCGGTAAGCGTAGCTAAGTTTTCCGGCGCCGAATTTTTCGGGATTTTCATATTTATCAATCAGCTTAACTTCTTCCGCCAAATCGCCTCCCAAATCCCTTATCAAATCAAAATAATTATTTGGCACAAAATCGCTCGCCACGACAAAAGATATATCTCTGGTAATCGGCGGGTATTTGCTCACCGGAATATATTTATTCCCGAGCTTGAGCTGCTTTTTAATCCGCTGGTCTTCCGACCACAAAAGCCGAATGTCCGGCAAACTCATGGAAGCCATAGCCAACCTTTCCAAACCAAAACCAAAGGCCCAGCCGTGGTATCCGTTGAGCCCAAAATTTGCCAATACACTCTTTCTCGCCATGCCGGAGCCGAGCATCTCTATCCATTGCCCGTTAATTTCCGCCTCCATTTCAAAACTTGGGTCCGTGTAAGGAAAATTGTGGTCGTAAAACCTGAAGTTTACTTCTCCGAAAATGCTTCTGGCTACTTCAGAAAGTGTATTTTTTAAATCGTCCGGTGTTATGGTTTTTTTATCGTCAGGCCCGATATAGAGCCCCCCAAACTGATGAAATACATTCATATGACTGCGGTCAATCTCGTCTTTTCGATATACCTTCCCATAACAAATCACCCCTAAAGTTTCCTTATTCTCAATTCTCTTTTTAATTTCGGGATGATTTAAATAATAGTACCAAAACACCGTATCGTGAGTCCTAAGCACATAATCCTCGCCTATATAATAAGTGTCAGATTTGCTGCGAGCCGGATGCCCCGGCGGCATATTAAATAGATCGAACAAAATATTGGTTGGTATGATTTCCGGAATTTTGATTATATCGAAACCTTCAAGGCTCTCGACCTTTGAGGCTCTCCCGACTATTTCTTTGAGCGGACTATCTTCTGCCCGAGAAAGGTCTGGCATCTTCAAAAACCGCAAAAGTCTTTTCGCTTCCGCATCGCCTCTTTTTTCAAGATTTTTTATCATCTCCGCTTCCTCCGGCGATTTAATTTCTATATTAGACATATCTTTTGATTACAACGAGCGGCTGGTTTCTTTTTATAAATTTATTTAAATCTTCAACAATGACTTTGCCGATTTCTTTGATTAACTCCGGATGATATATGTCTTCATATCTCCCACTTATTCTTTTCCGGCTTGCGTGGATAACCTTGCCTCCGCCAATATAGATTCCCTCATGCCCGACACCCGCGGGAAAATATTTATTATATCTCCCTATTTCGCCTTTTAAAAAAATAATATCACATTCCTTGATTTTTGAAAGCGCGACTTTTTTCCCAACCATCGCCTGCTCAATTGCCGTTCTCGGCAACTTCACCCCGATTTGCCCAAAAACATATTTAGTAAATAACGAACAGTCAAAAAATCGCGGCGCTTCTTCCGCCTTCGCCCCGTACTTATAAGGCCTCCCCGCCAAACTTTTCGCGATTTTAACAAGTTTTTCTGTTTTTCTACTCATCTTTTAATAATAAAATATAATAACCTATTTTCCTA
This sequence comes from uncultured Candidatus Saccharibacteria bacterium, assembly GCA_964362705.1. GTDB lineage: Bacteria > Patescibacteriota > Minisyncoccia > UBA11713 > 2-01-FULL-45-33 > CAYIFM01. The sequence goes on from CAYIFM010000014.1 coordinate 7,138, forward strand.
TGAGGACTAATTCGTGCGAATTAGAGCTATATTAGACGCAAAACCTGTTTCACAATGCTATTGCCAAAGGCAATGCGGTAAAACACCTGCAAACTTCGCTGTTCCTTTTCCAAAATATCCGCACTGGTTAGAATGCTTAGATGCCGCGAGGTAGCCTTGAAGGACAAACCGATACGTTCGGCTATTTCACCTACCGAAAGCTCGCCATCGCGCTCTTTTTTGAGAGCCCGAAGAATTTCCAAGCGGCGTTTATTTGCTAATGCTTTTAATAATCTTTCTAAGTTTTTCATTTTATAAATCTAACACCATGCGTGTAAAAACGCAATGCGCATATTCGTGCGAATTAGAGAGGCATCTTGACAACATTACGCGTTATTTGTTAGTCTGTAATCAGAAAGGAGGACATAAATCGTGGAAACAGAGGCGATATTTGAAGAATTGGTGCCCAAACAAATTGTGTTGGTGCAAACAAATGATTTAAAAACGCTGGCGGAACTAGGCCAAAAATACGACATCAAAAGCATCGCGCCGATTCCCCCGGGAAACAACGGGTATGCGCGCCAATACAATCTGCTTTGTTGCGTAAAACCTAAAAAAGTGGGTGTTGAGCAATATACGGATTCAGGCAAAATTACCGAAATGAAGTTATATGAATTGATTGCTGACGTTCTAGGTGTGCCGCGAAACGATTTGTCGTATGAAACAAATCTTTGCTATGATTTAGGAGCAGATTCGCTAGACATAGTTGAACTTATCACGCAGCTTGAAAACGCGCTGGAAATCAAAATTTCTGATAGACAGATTGACCGCATACGTACAGTCGGCGATATTGTTAAATTGCTCAAATCGCAAGACCTTGTGTTATGAGCATTAACAAAATTTAAAAACCCCGAATGGGGTTTTTCATTTGATCAACCTCTTAAACTCATCAACCATCGGGACTTCAGCGGGGTCAACGCCGTAATATTTAGCGAGATAATAAGCGGTAAAATCGGCAACGAGAAGATTTTGGAAAATTTTATGAAACTGGCTTTGACCCTCTAACCTCAAACTTTTAACCTCTAACTTTCTGTCTTCATAAAGCTTTTTGGTAATTTTCATTCGTTTTATGATCCGCAGGTCGTCGTCCGAATCTTCAAGAAAAATAAAAGAGAATTTTGCTTGTCCGCTTCCTGCGGAAAACCCCGTCATTTCATTGTGATTCAATTCCGGCAAGCGGTTCGCGAACGCCGGAATTTTCACCGTCTCGTTAAATTTGATTTTCCAATTGTAAACTATGGGAAAATTTTTAGCGGACGAATATATTATCGGTATTCTGCTTTTCAATAATTCCGCCAATGTTTTCCCATCTTCCTCGGCGACCGCGACATTTAATAATCCGGAGAGCTTCGCGGTTTCTTCAAGCGCGCTTTCGTTCCCCATTAATTTAAGAATGGCTTTCACGCTGTACCCCAAAGCGGCGCGCGGCTGGATATCCGCCCTTGGAAGCTCAATATAAGGAATGTTGTCATGTTTGGCGAGCTCCAAAAGCTTCCCTCCAGAGGCGACGACGGCGAGCGGCAACCCGCGGCGCCTTGCATCCAAAAAAGCGTCCAAAGTTTCCTCCGTGTTCCCGGAAAAAGAACTGGCAATTATTAAAGAAAGCGGAGAGGCGGCCGGCAAGCCGTAGTCTCTGTGTATCTTTATGTCCAAATTTTGAAAAACCGCCTTCAGAAGCTCGCCTCCCAAGGCGGAGCCACCCATCCCGGCAATCACAAAATTCGTTCGGTCTCTTAAAAAGGGCGCCGGGCTTTTAATTTCCGGTTCCCAAAGAAATTGTTTCGGGAAGTTTTTTATGCTTTCATACATACAGATAAAACGCGGGGTGAGGCGAAATGTTGTATGAAGTTTTAGGCTGCGGATCGGGCTCAATGGGCGAAGCTATCGCTTATAGGCTTCTTCAGGAAGATGGTTCGGTGGTTTTTGTCTCCGACCAAAATCCCAAACGGGAAAAAGAAACGATAGAGAAATTTAAAAAAATGCCGACGACCAAGCGCTCGCGGATTTTCGGAAGCATGAACGGCAGGGGCCTTGATATTTTAAAACAAGAAAAAGACCTTCCGGAAATATTTGAAAGCTCAAATATGGTAATCAACGCGCTTCCCGCGAGCCTTAGCCCGATAATCGCTGAGGCGGTGCTTAAAGCGAACGAAACGCGCCTTTCCCCTTTCAACGGCAAAATTCATTATTGCGATTTGGGCGGCGTGCTTGAAACCGCTAAAAAAATTATTTTTAGCAATTTAGCCCGGCGCGCCGAAGCCTGCGGGGTTTCTCTGGTGCCTGATTGCGGGCTGGAGCCGGGCTTGGGCAATATCGTGGCTATTTCTCTTTTAGAACATTTCGATTTATCCCAGCCATTAGAATCGCTGATTATTTACGTGGGCGGGCTTCCTTATAATCATACTGAAATGCCGCTTTACAAAAAACTTTTTAATTTAAAAGGGCTTGAGGAAATTTATTACAATCGGCCACTGGTGCTTTCTGGGGGAAAACCGAAAAAAATAAAACGGCTTTCGCATTATGAAACGATGCCGACCGGCGATTTCGATCTTTATTTCGGCGAAAAAGAGGGCGACGCCCAATTTGAAGCGGCGGTTACAGGAGGGCTGGGAACGCTTCCTTACTATTTAAAAAGCCATGTGCTGGCATTGCAGGAAAAAACGCTTCGCTTTACAGGGCATTACGCTTTAGTAAAATGCTTATCGCAAGCGAAATTTCAGGAAATTTTTGAAAAGTGGCTCGGTATGTATCCGATCCAAAAAAAAGACATTTCAATTTTGAAAGTGGTCGCCAAAGGAAAATCCAAAACAACCGGCCGACCGATAATGATAGAAAAGTTCATGAATGTTGAATCAGACGAAAACTGGACCTCAATGCAAAAATCCACCGGCTTTACGACAGCGGTCATCGCGAAGCTTATCGCGGAAGGCTACGCCTCAACCGGCGCGTATCCGCCGGAGATCGCGCTTAACCCGAAACTGGTTTTAGACGCGCTCAAAAAAGATTTCTCAATCTATGAACGCCAAACCCCTCTTTAAGAGGGGTTTTTTGTGGCGCTTCTTAGGAAAGATGCTTGGAGACAAGCTTTGTCATCTCAAACATGTTGACGGTCTTTTTGCCGCCGAAAACCTTTTTCAAATTCTCATCCGCGTTGATGTTCCGTCT
>CAYIFM010000015.1:0-10107 GCA_964362705.1 uncultured Candidatus Saccharibacteria bacterium
GGGCGCGTTTTCTTTCTTTAAATTTTTTGATTTCGCGCCACAGCCCTCTAAAAACCGAGTAGTGCTTTTAGCATTTTATTTAAAGCGTGCGCGCTAGCTGGCTCTAAAGTGCCTATTTTTCTGACCAATCTGCGTTTATCAATGGCCCTCAAATGAAACACCAGTGCGATAGTCAACGATTTTAATCCATTGCGCTTTGACGGGAGAACCTGAAAAGTAAATGGAAACCGAAGCGCTTGAATATTGGATGTACATGGAATAATTATAACCACCGGAGTTTTTGTATCAGCTATTACTATAGCTGGCCGCAAACCCTCCTGCTCGTGGCCACCGAACTGCGGAATTTCAACAAGCCACAAATCGCCTTTTCGCATTAGCTAAAATTTTAACCCTGCAAAAGCGTCATCGCTCAATCGATCCCAAACTGCCAGCTCTCTAAATAAATCCATCTGCTTTTGGACGCTTTCCAAATAAAGCAACAGGGCGCGGTTTTTAAGCTCCCGCTTATTAATTCCCATTTCTTCCGAAACTTTTTCCACGCGTCTAATCAATTCTTTTTCTAAAGCCGCTGTAGTCATAAAATTATATTAGCAAATCTGCTCAATATGCGCAACGCTCTACTTTCCCTTCAGTTGTCTCGCGCCCTTGAGCATAAGGGCGCGTTTTCTTTCTTTAAATTTTTTGATTTCGCGCTCTAATTCCTCTTCCAACAAATCGATAGCCTTATTCAGGTTTTCTCCCATGGCTTCAGCCCGAAGCAGCGTTTTGCCGACGGACAAATTCGCCTCGGCACGGAAATACGGCCCGGTCTTGTGATGTTTTGTGGTTTTCCCGACTTCTAACTCCAGCGTTATCGGCTCGTCGTCCCCGCCTTGCCGTCGGGCAGGCTTAATCAAAAATTTATTTACCATGCGCACGATTTTTCTATCCACGTATTCACGGGTGGATTCCAAAAGCACCATGTTTGTGCCTTTTAATGAAACATTCATTGCTAATATTATAGCAAATTTTTAGTAATAAAAAAACGGTTATTGCAAAGTATGCTTGCTTATGATAAGTCTAAAGTAGATAAAGAAGCAAGGTATGAAAAATTACTCTTTGATCGGGATGTCGAATGTCGGTAAATCATTTTGGAGACAGAGACTAGGGGCCCGCGGATTTATTTCCTTCTGGTGCGACGACCAAATTGAAGCAAGGCTCGCAAAATATCTCAAAAAGTTAGGCTATCAAGGCATCCAAGATGTTGCCAAATGGATGGGGCAACCTTACGAAAAGAGTTTTAAAACAAATCAAGCACTCTACCTTGAACAAGAAATCGCGGTAATGAAAGACGCCGTTGCCATGTTGAGAGAAAGCGATAATAACGTCATCATTGATACAACTGGCAGCGTCATCTATACTGGAGATGAAGTTATGATTCAGCTTCGCGAGTTTAGCACAATTGTTCTGCTAGATGCGCCGGATAGTTTACAAAATGAGCTTTATCGAGCATATATTGCAGAGCCGAAACCGGTAATCTGGGGCAATGTTTTTAAACCGCTTCCTGCAGAATCTTCCAATGAAGCGCTCGCGCGTTGCTACCCACTGCTTTTAAAAAGACGCAGCGAGATTTATAAGCGCTATGCCGATATTATTTTGGATTATCATGAACTTAGATCGCCAACTTTTACAACAGATGATTTTCTAAGAAAAATTGGATTCGTGGAATAAGATTTTGAGCGTAACACCAGCTAAGTATTTCCAACTTGGCTTTTGTTTTATATAAATCTTATTTCCTCTTCCAATAAAATTCCGTCATCTCTTTATTTTAAACCAAAAAAGTATAAGATAAAAGCCATGGGGAAAATTTTGCTCAAAAAACTCACGCGATTCGGATTTGGCGGCGAGGCGCGGGAACTGGTTGTCGCGCGCACCGAAAATTCAATCACCAGCGCCCTCCGGAAGCCCTATTACATACTGGGAGACGGCACCAACGTCATCGCAAGCGACAAGGGATTTAAGGGGCGGGTAGTTAAGGTTGCGACAAGCGGTTTGGAAATCAAAAAAAATAAAATTTTGTGCGAAGCGGGCGTTAAACTCCAAAAACTCGTGGATACCGCTAACAAAAATGGCCTTGAGGGGCTAGAAACTCTGGCCGGAATTCCGGGCACGGTAGGAGGCGCGATTTTCGGCAACGCCGGCGCCTACGGAAAAGAGATTTCCGATAATTTGAAGCGGGTAAAAATTTTTGACGGCTCTCAAGCTCGCTGGATACCGAAAAAGTCTTGCGCCTTTTCGTATCGGGAAAGCGTTTTCTCCGCCAAAGGCGGATCCGCCTCTGGCGGAAAAACAAATCCATGGGTAATCTTGGCCGCTGAATTTCGTTTTAAAAAATCCGGCCCGAAACAGTTGATCAAAAAATCAAAAGGGGTCGTGAAGGTCAGAGAAAAAAAATATCGGCCTGATTTGCGCTGTGCGGGAAGCATTTTTAAAAATATAGTCGTTGAGGGGGGCAAAATTCCGGCAGGGTCTCTCCTGGAATCCGTCGGCGCCAAAGAAATGAGAATAGGCGGAGTTTACGTCGCGCCCTACCACGCGAATCTTCTCATAAATAACGGCCGCGGCAAAGCCGCTGACGCCAAAAAACTCATAAATATCCTAAAAAATAAGGTCTACAAAAAATACGGCATCCGGCTGGAAGAAGAGGTGCGGTATCTTGGGTTTTAGCCTGTGCCCTTAAGGGGACCATGGAGGGTTGTACTCCAATACTATGTCCTTATGTGAGTGCCGGCTCCATGATCCCCTCAAAAGCGCAAGCACTCTCTATATATTACAAAACCGCCCCAAAAACACAAAACCCGTGATAAATCGCGGGCTTTGTGCAGACATAGACTGTAGTCCGACTTTACATCGGACAACACTCACATGCTCATCTTAGCAAGCCTATTATTTTTGTCAAGTGCGTAATGCCCGCTATCCGCCTTTAACGCCTCTTTTGCCGTGTATTGATATTTAAAACCAAATCTAGTCAGCTTGGACCCGTCCGCGATTATAGGATAAGTATATGAATTGATGCCGGCGGGCACAGTTGGAATTCGCCCCCGCGAAATATGCCACATCGCGCCAAAAGTCAGCTTGCCCAGCCACATAGGAACTCTTACAGAGGTTTTGCCGATCTCGCGAGCCATGTCTTTTAAAAGCAAAAAATCCGGCGGAGCAAGATTAAAAACTTCGTAGGAACCGGGAATCGCGCCGCCAGCCATAAGCCGTATTGCTCCCCAAGCATCGTCTTCGTGGATAAATTGCCTGGCGGAATCCGGTCCGGTTACCGGAACCATCGGCAGGCCGAATTTAACAACACGCAAAAGCCCGAATCGCTTAAACGTAAACTGTCCCCTGGGGCCGGTAATGGCGCAGGGGCGCGCTATTAAAACCTGGGTCGCCGGTTTTATTTTTTCATATAGATTTTTTAATTTTTCTTCAATAATTTTTTTGTCGACGCCGTAAAGATAATTTTCTTCGCGGAAAGGGTCTGTCTCTTTAAATTGATAGCCGGTAGAGTTTCCGCGGCGCGCTCCGTATGAGGCAACGGTAGAAAAATGAATTAGTTTTGGGATTTTATTTTTAAAAACAAAATTAAAAACCCGTTCTGCCGCCGTAATATTTGATTTTATCTGCCACTCCCGTTTTTCCCCGTACCCTTCGCGAATAACGTAGGCGCAGTGAATCACGACGTCGGGCAACCCATGCGCCAAAACTTTTTCTTCCCATCCTGCATCTCCTAAATTATATTTTAAAAAAGACGTTTTGGCGTTTTCACGCGAAGCATCGGGCAACGGGTCTTTCATATCTATGGCAAAAATCCGGCTCACCTTCGGGTCTTCGGAAAACCTATCAACCAGCATTCCCCCTATATACCCTGACGCGCCTGTGATTAAAATCTTCATAAATGAAGCTTACTTGAAAAATCCAATTCTGGAAAGCACCAGATGGGCCGTTTTGGCGAGTATTGCCAGATCCAATAAAAACGACCGATTTTTAATGTAATAGATATCATACGCCAGACGATCTTTAGTGTCTTCGACAGAGCTTGGATTTTTTTCTCCATCAAACCTCTGCGAAACCTGGGCCCACCCGGTAAGCCCCGGCTTGATAAGAGTTCGGACATCGTAATAAGGAATTTGCGCGCGCAAAATTTCCGCGAAATCGATCAAATCAGGCCTTGGGCCTACTAAGCTAATATGTCCCAAAAAAACATTCCAAAGCTGAGGCAACTCGTCTAAACTTGTCTTTCTTAAAAAGCGCCCGACCCCGGTAACGCGCGGATCGTTTTCTTCCGGCCATTTAGCGCCGGCGTCAACTTTCATAGTTCTAAATTTAAATAACCTGAAAACTTTGCCGTTTCTGCCAACCCTTTTGGGCACGTAAAAAATCGGCCCGCCGTCATCAAGTTTTATCGCGGCAATTATAAACGGATAAAAAAGCAAAAAAACGGCGCCTGATATCGCGGAAACAACTATGTCAACAAGCCTTTTTAAAAAATCGTACACGGCCAAAGACGGGGAAGAGACATTTTCCAAAAACCACATTTCGTTTACCAAAGACACCGGTATTTTATGGAATACGGATTCGTAAAATTTCTGGAAATCAAAAAAATGGACTCCGTTAAAAATTGAGTCATAAAACTTTCTTATGAGATTTTCGTTATGTTGATGCGGCAAAGTGGCGACAATCGCCGAAAAAAGGCCGGATTTGGCGCGCTCCTCCAACAATGAAAAATCCACATCCGACTCCGATTTAATCTCAGCGGATGATTTGCCCGCCAAGACTTTAAAATTGCTATAATAAGGATTATGCTCAAAAGCCCGCGATATCTCCTCTAGTTCGGGGTTAGGGCCTATAAAATAGAACGCCCCCTTGCCGGCCGCGCCATGAATAAACGACAAACTCAAAACCCGCCAGCCGAATAGAAGAAAATAGGAAAGAACGGCGTAAAAAATTAATATTATTTTTGGAGTTATAATAAAGTAGTAGTACTGGACAAAATAGAAAAAAAGCGCGGCAACCGCGACGTTTATCAAATGCGCTTTAAAAAGCTTCTCGGCCAAAGAAAGCCGGTAGCCTATCATAAAATGAGCGTAAAACCCTGTGATATAAAGAATCAATGCCCAAAGCAAAAAGATCCAAATGAAAGCCGAGAAATGCTGTTGTAAAATAAACCTGCCTGGAAAGTCGGCGTAGCGCAAAAACAAGCTTAGATATAAAGCAAGGGCGAGGCTTAGAATGTCGCCGGCGAATAAAATTAAATTTAAAATTCTTGACTTAATTTTCCAAAAATTCATGGTAGATCACAAAATAAAAATTTTATACATAATTACTAAATCAAACTGGGGCGGAGCACAGAGATATGTTTACGATCTTGCGCGCGGCTTGCCGCAAGATAATTTTGAAATTGCAGTAGCCGCGGGTGGGTCTGGGCTCTTAATGGAAAAATTAAACGAAGCGCGCGTACGTACCATATCTATTCCGTTTTTTCAGCGCGACGTTAATATCATAAAAGAATTTCTGTCGTTTGTCGCGCTGATTAAAATTTTTAACCGCGAACGCCCGGATGTCATCCATTTAAACAGCACCAAAATCGGCGGATTAGGAGCAGTAGCAGCGCGGCTTTCGTCATTGGTTATGCGTTATAAGTCATTCGTTATTTTCACCGCCCACGGCTGGGGATTCAACGAAGATCGTCCGCTTTTCCTGCGCATAATAATTTTTTTGGCGCAATGGATTACGGTTTTATTTTCAAACATCGTCATCTGCGTATCCAAAGACGTTTTCCGCCAAGGAATGTATTTTCCATTCTCAAGAAACAAGCTTCGCATGATAGATTTGGCCGTAGCAGAGCCATCTTATTTTACGAAAAAAGAAGCCCAAAATAAACTCCAAATCTTGCTTAATAAAACGAATATGGCAAGCCTTGAGTTTCCTTGGATTGGGTGTGTCGCTGAACTGACAAACAACAAGGGGCTTACTTATCTAATTGAGGCCGCCGACCAGCTTCAAACCTCTAATTTCCAGCTTCTCATCATTGGTGAAGGCGAAGACCGCAAAAAACTCCAACTTCAAATGTCTAACCTCCAACTTCAGGATAAGGTGTTTCTTTCGGGCTTTATACCGGAAGCCGCGCGCTATTTAAAAGCGTTTGATATTTTTGTTTTGCCGTCCATCACGGAAGCCGGCGCTTATGTTCTCCACGAAGCCGCCTACGCCAAACTGCCTGCCGTGGCAACCAAGGTCGGCGGTATCCCGGGTATTATAAAAGACGGAGAAAATGGCTTTTTAGTTCCTTCAAAAAATCCGGATGCTATTGCCGAGGCCTTAAAAAAACTTTTAGACGATGAGAATCTCCGCAAACAAATGGGCAAAAAAAATCACGAAATAGTTTCCAAAAAATTCTCACTTACCCGCATGCTGAAAGAGACTATTGACATTTATAATAAGGAATGCTAGCTTAATCTTGGAAGGAGGTGATCCAATGTTTATAAACCCAATCAAATCAGTGCTTGTCCCGGCGTGCATATGGCTGGTTTCAGCGATTTTTTTCTTCGCGTTAGCTTTAGCGCTACTGATAGACCCCGCATTAAAAAATACCATTGCTCCACATATGATCATCGCAGTCGCAGTAAATTTAATAACTTGGTGCTGGTGGGCATTGCTGGATAAAAGCGAATGGCCATTGTAATATGCTATTTCAAGATATCAAGGTTTGAGTAGCCCCGCTCGCAAGAGTAAGGGCTTTTTTGTTTTGAAGCTTAAATATTTCGATATTTTATATAAGCCCGTGCAGTTTTTTGAGTTCGGCAACGCCTTCGGGAAGAGAAACTGTCGGCTCCCAGCCAAAAAGCTCTCGAGCCTTCGAATTGTCCGCTAATGTTATAACGGTTTCGCCAGGCCGCGCCGGAATAATTTGAATTGGCCCGCCGAACATTTCAGCCAATTCTTTTGCGGTATAATTTTTACCCGTGCCGATATTTATGATTTCGGCTTTTCCGACTTTCGGGGATTCCATCGCCAAAATATTAGCGCGAACAACATCTTTTACGTTCGTAAAATCGCGCGTTTTTTTCTCCCCATCCGCAACCATAGTCATGGGTTTGCCTTCTTTTAATTGCTGCCTGAAAATTCCGATAACCGTAGCGTAAGCGCCAGTTAAAATTTCTCTGGGCCCATAAACGTTAAAATAACGTAAAATCACGGTTGGCAGACCGTAAAGGTCTGAAAAATTTCTGCAATATAATTCCCCCATCAATTTTTGAGCGGCGTAAGGGTTTAAGGGATCCGGCTTCATGTCTTCGCGAAATGGCGTAGGATTTTTGCCATAGACGGAAGAGGAACCGGAGTAAACCAGTCTTTTCACTCCGCCTTTTTGAGACGCCCGCAAGACGTTCAAAGTGCCCGTGGTATTAGTGTGGTGCGCCGGCACCGGATCTTTTATGGCTGTTTGTATTCTCGGAAGCGCCGCCGTATGAAAAACAAAATCCGCTCCGGAAAATGCTGGCGCTATCTCTTCGTAGTTTCTTATGTCCGCTCTATGAAAAACCGCTTTTGGATTTATATTTTCCTCTTTGCCGGTTTCAAGATTATCAATTATATGCACCTCATGCCCGCTCTCCAGTAGCGCGTCGACTAAGTTTGACCCGATAAAACCGGCGCCGCCGGTTACGATGATTTTCTTTTTTTCCATTTTGCTTCCAAAAGTTTTTTAACGTGCTCTTCGTGAGAGCTGACCAATTCCACGGAAAGCCCCTGGGACTTTAAAAGCGATTCATTATACTCCCAAATCGCCTGAAGAACATTAAGCCCGCTCTTAACCAGTATTTTTAATTCCTTGTCTTTTTTCTTATTAAGCCCGGCGGTAAGTTTTTTTCCGAAAGAAATGAACGCGTTGAAATCTTTCGGGAAACAATATCCGCCGAATCCCCTGTAATTTCCATGGTAAACGTTCATCCAGGCGTCTCCGATGCGGCGGTCATGCGCCACCATCTTGCGGATGTTTTCGTAATTTACCGGAAGCCTTACGCCTTCGCGCTTGTGAATAATCTCCAGAGCTTTCGCGAAATCCGCCAGCACATTCCCGTAAGCAACCTTGATGGCGCCGAAAACATTGCTGGCGTACTTCCCTAATTCAGCCTCGCTGGAATTTACTCTTACAAAATCATATGTGCCCAAAGTTCCCGGCGAAGAGAAATAGGCTTGTGGCAGTAAATTTAAAACCGTCCCCGCGAACGCGACGCTTTTTGCGGTTGCGCCGACAATTTGCTTATCAGGCCTGATAAAATCTTCCCAGGCGCGCGATTCGGTCAAAAATTCAGGATTAAATAAAATGGGAGATTTATATTTTTTCTGGAGCCTTGCCACCGTGCCGGGCTCAAGAGTGGATTTTATAACCAAAATTCTCGCGGGGCTGTGCAATCCTTTAACTACGCCCTCAACGATGCTGGTGTCGCAAAAGCCGTCTTTTTTGGGAGGCGTAGGGACGGAAATAAAAATTATGCCGGCTCTTTTAACATCGTCCAAAAAGCCTTTTTTTTCGTCTTTATCGTATAAAAACAAGTCGCGCCCTCTTTTCCATCCTTCCGCCAAAAAATAACGGGCGAGCTCTTTGCCCACCATTCCTATGCCCACCACCCCTATTTTAGGCTTTTCATTCATCGCATAATAAAACCCCGCTTAAATAAAAGAGGTTGCGAAATTAAAACGGCTTTTGCCCGCCGCTAATCTGCTTAATAAATTGTTCTCCCTGCTCTCGAAAAGAGGGGTCTTGGGCTTGGGCATCCTTGAGCGCTTGTATGGCCTCGCTCTTTTTTCCAAGCTCGAAATAGACGGCGGAAAGGCTTACTCTAAGTTGGACATTTTTTGGGTCCAGCAGAATCGCTGCTTTGTAAAAATCCGCGGCCTTGTCTAATTTCCCGCCGGCCGCGTAAACACTGCCCCATTTTTGGAAATCTTCCGCGTCCGCCTTGCCCATTTTTCTCAAAGTTTCTATTTCTTTATCGGCCATATTAAAATCCTTGGCAAGAGCCGCGAGAACCGCCACGTTTGAATGCGCTGCGGGATAAGTCGGATCCAAGTCTACGGCGCTTTTGGCAAATTCTATTGCTTTTTTAATATCTTTTTCCTCAAAATAGCTTTGCGTTAAAGCAAAAAGTATCTGCTGTTTTTTCGGCGAAAGTTCCAATGCTTTATAGAGAGCGTCGCGCTGAAGTTGGCGCTGTCCGGCAGCTCCGTAGACAGCCGACAAAAAAAGCTGATAGCGCGCGTCTTGGGGCGAAATAGCTATTTGTTTTTTCATTTCCAAAACAGCTTCGTTTACCGCGGCAACGCGCGTTTCCTGGCTTAACGCCTGGGAACCGGCGACTTGCGAAGCGAAATAAGAAAGCTGTTCTCTTGCTTCGCGGTCTCCAAAGGTATTTAATTTAAGCGCTTTTTTAAAATCGCCGAATGCCGCGGAAACTCTGCCTGCGACGTCCATGTTCGCGCCCGCGCCGCCGGAAATCATCGCAATCGCATCTATAAGCGCGCGGTTTGCCATGTATGGTTTTACATTTACAAAGTAAAATACGGGGATGAGCAAAATAATAATAAAAACAAAAATAGCATTAGCAAAAATATTATTGCGCATATTCATTTAAATAAAGATGATGGATAAAAGCCAAAAAGCCAAAAAACAAAATATAGCTTGTAAGCTGGTCAAAAACGAATAAATTCTGGAAAAAATATCCTCCTAAAAGGCCGGCTAACGCGGCCGCGGCGTACGCGTTTTCTTTTTTGCTAAAAATAACGCGCAACAAGCAATAAAAAGCCGCGAAAATTATTCCCAAGTAGCTTAAAAGCCCTAAAATGCCGCCGGCGATTAAATAATCAAAAACGACATTATGCGCCCGGTCAAACCAGGGCTCTTGCGGCCACAGTCTTGGATCATAATATTTGTTAAAAACCAGGTTAAAATTTTCCAATCCCCAGCCCAAAATAGGCCTTTCTTTCCAGCCCTTGATGGCCATCTGCCAGATAATAAGCCTGGATTGAGTCGTCTGCTCGCTTAAAGAAAGCGCCGCGAATCTGCCCAAAACGGGG
>CAYIFM010000016.1:0-6057 GCA_964362705.1 uncultured Candidatus Saccharibacteria bacterium
ACGCTTTGCGCGAAAACCCCTTTAGTGTTCCCGCACAATCAAGATATTATTAAAATTATTTTAGAAGCCATAGATACTAAAAAGCTCGGCGACGCGGAGCTTATGGTGCGGTTTGACCCGGGACACGACCCCTCGCCCTACGGAGCCATTTTGGATAAAATTTTATGGGAAAGGTCGGAAACAGCTTCCGGAGAAGATCATCTTCCAAATTTGCTTTACCACAGCGACGTTTATTTGGGTTTGGGCGCCACCACTTTGTCGGTAGAGGCGTGCGCGATGAATACTCCTGCCTGCTGGATTGGCTTTGACGGATTTGCTGAATATCCGGACAGGCGCCTTTCCTGCCGCCTGCAATATGACCTGGCGGTTTTTCGAAGGCTTATTGAATCCGGCGCGATAGATTTAATTGAAAATAAAGAAGCTCTTATTGGCTGGATCGCGCAAAGTCTAAAAAATCCGGATTATAATTTGAAGGCCAGGGAGGCAATGCTTGGGCGCGAATATTTTAACGCCAAAGACGGTTTGGCGGGCAAGCGCATAGCCGATTTAGCGATTAAATTAATTTCTTATGATTCATAAAATTTTTACGAAAGACGGTTTTATAAGCGAAGCCGGCGCAGATTTGGGCCGAGTGTTAAATTTGGGCTGCGGGCAGACAAAGATTTCAGGCGCGGTTAATTTGGATATCAATCCGAAGTCGCGCGCGGAAGTAATTCATGATCTTAATCTTTTTCCATATCCTTTCGCCGACAATACTTTTGATGTTATCGTTTCCCGCAGCATTTTAGAGCATTTAAAAAACATCCCGGCCGTTATGGACGAGCTTTATAGGATTTTGAAGCCGGGCGGCAGAGTCATTATTCAGGTGCCGTATTTTAGGTCTACTGACGCTTTTACTGATCCGACCCACAAAGCCTTTTTCGCCGCTCACTCTATGGATTATTTTGTTTATGGCGAGAAGCTGTTTGAATATAGATACGCCAAAAATGCCAAATTTAAGCTTGTCGGATTATGGTTCGGGTGGCCGTCTTTATCAAAAAATCCGGCGCGCCGCGCGCTGAAAAATTTCATTAACTCGCATCCGGATTTTTACGAGAATTACTTGTCGCTGATTTTCCCGGTGAAAATTATAAATTATGAACTGGAAAAATTGCGATGAAAAAAAAGATTTTAATGATTTTGCCGCTTCTGCCGTTCCCTCCAAAAAGCGCTAACCAGAGGAATATGGTCGGCGCGATTGAGCTTTTGCGGGAGATGGGCTATGAGATCAGGCTTCTTTGCAAACTGCGCCGAGGCCAGCAAGTTAATATGACGGATTTTGAAAAAAAATACGGCATAACCATTTTTACAGTTCCTTATTTGGCGGATGCTTCGTTCGCGGGCATTTTAACCAGAGCGGCGCGTCCTTTTCATTGGGACGGCGAATCACACGCTTATTTTGAGAAAAATATTCAGGCGTTGGCAAGGCAACACATGGACGAATTTAAGCCGGATTATGTTTGGGTGAGCTATACTTATCTTTGGCCTTTCAGAAAATTGGCGAAAGAACGGAAAATACCGTTTATTGTGCGCTCTCATAATTTTGAGCCGAGGCAATTATTTCAGGAATTCGGTGGCGGACCATTGCTGGCTTTAAAATTTGTTCCGAAGCTCATGACAGAGTGGTTTTCCGTTAGGTTTTCCGATTTTGTTTTCGCGATAAGTCCGCGGGAGGAAAAAATTTATAAAATGTTGGGCGCGAAAAATATATCCGTTTTGCCGTCGGTAGCGCTCCCGTTTATTTTAAAAGAAAACAGAGAAATTTATGACAAAAGGCCGCTTAATATGCTTTTTATGGGGTCAAATTATAATATTCCGCACAATGCCGCGGCTGCCGAATTTTTGCTGAAAGAAGTAATGCCGGCCGTTGAGAAAAAAGCCCCAGGAGAATTCGTTCTGCGCGTTACGGGAGAACGGCTGCCTGATGAATTGAGAAAGTTTTTGGCGCCCAATATAATTTACGAAGGATTCGTGGACAATCTGAAAGAAGTTTTAGAAAAAACAGACATCGCTGTTATACCATCCATTTTGGGCGGGGGAATGCAGCTCAAAATTTTTGAACCGCTTGCTTACGGTATTCCAACAATTACCTCTCCGCGAGGACTTTCCGGTTATCCATTTAGCGATGGAGAAGATGTCTTGCTTGCCTCCAGTTCATTTGAATTCGTGGAAAAAATCTTGATGTGTCGAGACGCCGATTCCCGCAAAAAATTGTCGCAAGGGGCGCTGAAAAAATCCAAGGCATTATTCGCAAAAGACATTTTAATTACAAAAACCGCCAATGCCTTTAATTCGTTGTACATAGGCATTATGCCGCAAGCTAAAGAGCAGAAAGAAAAAATAGTGATAGTGGGGTTCGGGTGGGTTGGGCAGGCCAACGCGCTTACTTTGGTTAAAATGGGCTATCCGGTTTTTTATTATGATATCGCGAAAAAAATTGAGCCATTGTATCAAGGCCATGCCGCGGATTATGCCAAGATAAAGCCAATTAATGCCGTTGCCGACGAAGACGGCGGAAACACATGTTATGTCGTTTGCGTAAAAGACGGGCTGACCGAAGACAACCGTCAGGACATTTCTTCTTTAACCAAAGCGGCCGATTCGTTAAAGGATCTTCGCGGGAGAGTGATTTTGCGTTCTACCGTTTTGCCGCAGCATTTAAAAACTTTAAGATTTGATTACTATGTTCCGGAGTTTTTGCACGAAAAATACGCGATAGAGGAATGTCTAACGCCGCCCCATTTTGTAATCGGCGGAAAAGGTTTTGAAAATATGCCAACGTTTCTTGCGGAGTGGGAAAGGCGCGCCAAAAAATCTTTTAGAGGCGCTCCGGAAGAAGCCGCGCACATCAAATATCTTTCAAACATCTGGAATGCTTTGCGGATAGCCTTTGTTAATGAATTTGGAAATGTTGTTTACGCGACAACCGGCCAAAGAGAAAGCGTGGACAAAGTAATTGATTTTCTTTTTGAGAAAAAAGAATATTTGCGCTATGGCAAAGCCTACGGAGGGCATTGCCTACCAAAAGACATCATTGCTTTTGCCAAAACCCATGGCAGCGAAGGCGGAATCGCGCCGATACTTCACGCCATTCACCAATCAAACGAATTGCATAAATCTTTGCACGACCATGAAAAATTTCCGGAGTGGTTTTCTAAATGGTCGGATATTGATATTCATGAAATTTAAACCGCAAGTTTTATGAGGCCGTGGATGAAAGACAGCGAGGTTCGTAGTCTGGAGAAAATTTTACTGGATTTAGGAAAAAAACAGGGCAAGCTTCAAGTTTTAGAATGGGGTTCTGGCGGGAGCACCGTGCATTTTACCGATTTTTTAAAAAATCGCGGTATTTCTTATAAATGGTTGAGTCTGGAATATAATAAAAAATGGTATGACGAAATACATGGATTGAAATTCGCGGATCCGGATACAAAGATCATTTTATTTGATGCCGGCAATAACGAGCTTAAGCAAAGACAAACAAGCATGGACGAATACGTAAATTATCCTAAAACTTTGGGAGCTAAATACGATTTTATTTTGGTTGACGGCAGAAAACGCCGCAGATGCCTCGTTGAAGCACGCGGCTTGATTTCTCCCGGCGGAGTTGTGGTTTTGCATGACGCCGAAAGAAAATATTACCATTGCGCGTTCCCGCTTTATCCCGATCCCCGTTTCTTGAGGACGTCTTTATGGGCCGGACGGATTCAACCCGTCGGCATTTGGCGGAAAGTTTTTAACGCCATTATTAATCAATTTTATTTTAAAGTGCATAAAGCGCGAAAATTATGAAGCAAAAGAAACTTTTTTTCGTTGTATCTTCGGAAGACGTTCTGAAAAACTTTTTTTTATTCCCCGGCGGTCTTTTTGATAAATTGAAAAAATATCTTCAAGAAGGGGACTCAGAAGTCGTAATCGTTATGCCGTCATTTGTTGAAAAATATATTCCGCGCGTCCGCGAATATTCAAAAGGCGCGGAAAATAAAGTTATTATTGAGCTAATCCCAAGCGCGCAGAAGCTTCGCGGTTTTCAAAAACTTTTTACTTTTTTTTATTCCTATCTGATCTATACCGGAACGACCAGAACTCTCGCCACAATGGGCATGCGCCTCGACGATGCTCCAGGCGGAGGAAGGCAGTATCTCGCTCCTATCAAGATTATTTTAGCGAACACTTTTGGGCGCTCGCGAATTGTGAAAACCAAAATTGTGCAGTATCTTTATGATTTTTTCTTTCCAGAGAGGCCCTTAAAAGAAATTTTTGAACGCCATAGGCCGGATCTTGTCTTCGCGCCAAATCTTTTTAAGCGTTTTGACGGCGAGGTTTTGCGCGAAGCTAAAAAACAGGGAGTTAAAAGCATCGGAATGGTTATGAATTGGGACCATCTTGATAAATATTACATACCGTTTCACGCGGATTTTTTTCTTGCTCAAAGCGAGCAAACAAAATCATTTGCCGTAAATTATCAGGCGTATAAAGAAAACGAAATAGATATAGTAGGGTATCCCTATATTGATTTCGTTATTGATAAGAATTACGCGATACCTCGCGCCGAAACAATGCAACGGTTAGGATTCCCGCCAGAGGCTCGTTATATTCTTTACATCGCGGGCAGCATGTATTGTCCGGATGAGCCGGATATTATTGAAAAAATTCTTGAATGGGCCGATAAAAAGCAATTGGGTCAAGATGTAAGGCTTGTGATCCGCCCTTACCCGGGCGGCCGGGGCAGAGATAAGGCGTTTGATAAGCAAAAATTTGACGGGTTTAAAAACCACCCGCGCGTCTCCGTTCGGCTTGAAAAATTTTGGATGGATGTTCCTCAAAGCGCCTATTTTATGAATATTATGCGCCACGCGGACGCAGTGATTGCCATTTATTCCACGGCTGTATTGGAAGCGGTGGCTTTGGATCGCCCACTTTTAACTACGGCCTTTGACGGATATCACAAGCGCCCATTTAACAGGTCGGTGCGGCGCTTTGAGCTTCGCGAACACTTTCGCGATGTTTTAGAAACAGGCGGCGTTCGGAGAGCGTATAGTTTTGAGGATCTTTTAGCGTCTATAAAAGAATATTTACGCGACGGCAGTATTGACGCGGAAAAGCGCGAGAAGATGCGTGACCATATTATTTATAAGCTCGATGGCCGCGCCTCGGAGCGCGTTTTGGGCCATATTTTAAATAATTTAAACGCATGATTTTGCGCCGCGCGCCGGTTTATTTTAAATTATTCTGCCGGTACTCTTTTGATATTTGTAAATTAAAGTTTTTTGGCCAAAGCAAAAGTCCTTCGGTTTTTGTCCATTTGACCCGTAAAGATATGGGACACGAGGGAAGGTGGCTTTTTTTGTTGCTTTACTTTTTGACATACGGCGGAGAAAAAGCAGTACTTGTCAGAAATATATTGAGTTTCCCAAACTACTATCGGCTTGGGAAATATGGGCGGCTGATTTTTAAGCTTAAACATTTGAGTTTTTTAAATCAACTTCCTCCGCCTGATCCGAACGCTGTTCTTGTTTCTGATTTGGACTTGCCTGACAGCGAAAAGAAAAAGTGGAGGCGATTTATTTTTATTGATTATGACATTGGGAAAACGCGCAAAGACATGGGCCAGAAGCCGTATATTATACTAAATCCCCGGATGCATCCGTTATCGTATATTTACAATACTTCGGAGAAACTGGCCTTGCTTCGCCGGTCGTCGAGAACCTTAAGACTCTTTTTTTCCGGAAATACGGATAAAAAAACGTATTCCGGAAACCCGTTAACGGATAAATTCAATATTTTACCGCGCTATCAAATTATACAGATCTTAAAAACACTGCCTAAAAATTCCAAGGTGCTTATAGAGAGCGAAGGCCAGAGAACGCCTTTTGATAAATGGCTTTCCGCTTTGTCCGGGTGCGCTTTTTTTCTTTGCCCGCCGGCTTCTCATATGCCTTGGTCGCACAATTCTGTTGAGGCGATGGCGGTGGGGGCTATTCCGTTTATTAATTACCCGGAATGGTTTAATCCGCC
>CAYIFM010000016.1:6157-9760 GCA_964362705.1 uncultured Candidatus Saccharibacteria bacterium
CGAAAAATCCGTAATTTTTGATCAGTAGTGCGTAAAGCGGATTTTGAACAGATCAACGAGCGATTGTAGCATGTCTTTTTTAAGGCTTACCTTAGTGTCGGCGTCGTTTTCCCAGCTTACTCCCACCTCGCAAATTTTAAACCCCGTTTTTTTTGTTTTGTTATCCCATAGCGCGAACGCGAACATGCCATCAAGATGCTCTGGACAGCGCTCGCCGTATTCTCGATAGCTTTTGAGTATGACTTCGGTATCGGAGTTTGTGACGAACCGATGCCCGAGCCTTTCTAGTGAGTTTCGCAATTCCCGATAATTGTATATCTCCCCGTTAAAAGTAATTGCAAGCGTTCCGTCTGCCATCGGCTGCGCGCCTTCAGTACATAATTACCGTATTCTAGCACAATTCTAGCGGAATTTATATATGCGGACTTCACCGTTTTCATAAACTTTTTCAATATTTGGATTTATGGTTTGCGGATCCAGTCCTAATTCTTTTTCCCGCGGCCCGAAATATAAATAATCCAGGTGAAACGGCGGATTTTTTGGATCAAGGCTTTGCTTGAGATTGACATATTGTTCAGCTTTTCCTTTATACTCTTTTTCGTATTTGGCAGGGTCCAAAGCATACTCATGGACGAATGAAGATCCGGGGGAATCGTCGCGATAACGCATATGGAATAAATACATGCTGGAATTTTCCAACAAATTTGTGAATTTTTTGGCATCCATTCCGTAAATTTTTGCCATCCAAGCCGCCCTTGCCCATATTTCTTCTTCCGGAGCGATTGTGTTCGCTCCGTTAGGGACGAAAACCGTGTTATGCGTATGAAGCTGGATTTCGTCTTCTGTGGCGAAAGATACGGAGCCTACGGTTGATCGCGGCGGAGTGTTTTCACCCAACCAGTCGTAGCTTTTGCTTATCCCGTCGGGCAGGCTGTACCCGTCGGCTATAGATCGGGCGAGCAGATAATTTGCCGTGAGCCCCCATAATGCTATTGCGGAAATCAAGGTATACGCGGATATGGTGAATAATTTTGGCTTGAGCGCGGATAGTTTGCTGGCGCCAAACGCCAAAACGCCGAGCGCAAAAAATGCCAGCCCCCACGGCAAAAAAGCGGCTCTATACCAATGGTCTGGGTGAATGTTGAAACCGATTAGTACCTGCGCGTTTACCGTGGCGTAATAAACCAAAAGAAAGCTTGCTATGTAAGTGAAAATAAGTTTATCTTTTTTGAACCAAAAAAGAGCCATAGCCGCCAGCAATGCAGCGACGCGCAAGTATGTTTTCCATACCACGGCGATATATGGCATCCTGGAAACTTCCATGCCGATGCGGTTTTGTATATCGGCGAAGGAATCCAAGCCGCGCAATTGCAAGAAATTAATCCAATAAAAAACCGATATGGCCAGCCCTATCAAGCAGATGTTCAAAATAACTCGCGTCTTTTCGCGATCTTTCTGAAGCCAGAAAATACACGCCATCAAAACAAGCGCAGTGAGCACCGAAGCCCAGTCATAAAGGTATGTGTAGAAAAGCAAGCCAAAACTGGTTCCGGCAAGAAAGATATCGACACCCTTTTTATATTTAAGCGAACGCAAGACGAAATAAAAAGCCAGGGCGTAGAAAAGAAAAGTTAGTTTGGGATATTCAAACCTGGAAAAATACAGCTTTTGGAAGTTGGTAAATAAAACAGATGACGCTACCGAAGGAAACGTAACAATTTGCGGCGCGAAGATGAATAGAGAGGCAAATAAAGCCGCCCCGGTCCGGCTCCGCGCAAGCTCATATGCCAAAAAGTACAGCGCCGCGAAAATTAGCGGCGGAAATATGAAATCGGATGCCACAACCCCATTTTCTAAAGAACCAGTAAGTTTTCCCAGCGCGCCCATTATGATAGGGTTCAGTATCGGCAGAAAAACAGGACTTTTTTGGTTTTCCCAAAGCGCGATGTCGCCAGCCAGCCAGTCGCCGGAATACACGGCACGCGCTCTTTGGCCGTAATACATCTCGTCTCCGCCTCCTCCTGTAACCGGATAATAGTTGCCAGTAAGAAAGTTGGCGCTAAAGATATGCCAGCTTCCGTAAACAAGGCTTACCGCGATCATCAAAATTGGAAGCGTCGGATGAGTTTTGAAAAAAGCAACCATGATGATACTATAATAAGCAAAAATGAAATTATCAATTGCCATCCCGGTCTATAATGAAGAACATCGGCTTCCCGCGAAACTTGAGCCTTATTTGAGATGGCTGGACGAGAATGCGGTTGATTATGAAATTGTTTTGGTTGATGACGGAAGTACCGACGGCACTTTGCGGTATTTGAAAAATTTATCTTTTAAAAACAAGAGAGTCAGATTTATTCATAGCCCGCGAAACAGGGGACGGGGCTTCGGCATGAAAACAGGCGTTTTATCGGCAACAGGAGATTATATTTTAGAAACGGACGCGGATTTGCCCGTAAGCCCCGATCATATAATTACCTTTCTGAAATTTCTTGAAGAAAATCCGGAATACGACTACGCGATCGGTTCACGAGGCCACCCTCAATCTACTTTTCTTCTCAAGCAGCCTGCCATAAGAGTGTTTGCCGGCAATGTTTTCCACGGAATATTTTCATTTTTATTCGGCGGAAACTATAAAGATGTTATGTGCGGTTTTAAAATGTTCAGAAGAGACGCCGCGCATGAGATTTTTAAATACGTGTACGACGAAAGATATCTCGCGGCCGCGGAGGTGGTGTTCGCGGGCAGCAAGTTCGGTTTCGCGCTTAAAGAATTGCCTGTAGTTTGGGAAGACGATCGGAGATCCAAGGTCGGCGTTTTAAAGGACACTCTGCGGACAATTTTTGGTTTGGGCGGGATGATGTTGAGAAATTTAGGCGGAAAATATGAAAGAATCGAACCTAAAGTTTAACCGGAGGCCGGACGGCGAAGTCGCGGGCAAGCCGGTTTTTATAGCCGGACAAAATTTCGCGCGTTTTGGCGAAAGTTTGGATGCTGGGCTCATTAATAAATTAAAACGTTTTTTTAAAAATTTGCCGCGTTTTTATTCTTTTTTATTTTATGTAATTAATCCGGCTCTATTTTTAGGCAGAAAGCCGGATTATATTCTGTCTTTATTGCCGCCAGAGGCTGTTGTAGCGGATATCGGGTCCGGCGCGAGAAGGTTGCATCCCAAAATTATTAATATAGATATGCATCCGTGGACCGAGGTTGATATTATAGCGGACGCGCACGATTTGCCGTTTGCCGACGAATCAATTGACGGCGTGATTTTGAGCTGGACTTTGGAGCATCTCCGAAACCCCGAAAAAGTTGTTTCGGAACTCCACCGGGTTTTAAAAAGAGGCGGCTACATTTTTCTTTCCACTAATTTTGTTTATCCGTATCACCCTTCGCCGAACGATTACTACAGATGGAGCCGCGAAGGCCTGAAAGAGCTTCTGAAAAATTTTGAAGAGATTGAGTTTAAAATGGCGGTGGGACCTACTTCAGCCGCTTTGGCTGTTTTCCAGGAGTGGGCGGCTATTGTTTTATCTTTCGGCATAAAACCCATCAAGGATTTTTTTTGGGCAATATTTGTTGTTTTAACTTTCCCGGTCAAGA
>CAYIFM010000017.1:0-9515 GCA_964362705.1 uncultured Candidatus Saccharibacteria bacterium
TTCTTGAGAACATAAAAATTGAAAAGGAGTTGGCGCTTTAAAGTAAAATATGTTAAAATTCTAAAATGAAGTTTGAGAAGCGGACTTTTAAGAATGGCTTGCGGTGCATTGTCGCGCCGATGAAGGACACCGAGGCGGTGACCTTGTGGGCGCTTTTTGGGACGGGATCGAAATACGAGACAAAAAAAATAAATGGCGTTTCTCATTTTCTGGAACATTTGTTTTTTAAAGGCACTAAAAGCCGTCCTAGGCCGGGACAAATTTGGAAAGAACTGGACAGAATCGGCGCCCAAAGAAACGCGTTTACCTCCAAAGAATACACGGGGTATTACGTAAAATCTTCCGCGAAGCATTTTGATATCGGTCTGGATATCGTTTCAGATATTTTAATTGAGCCTTTGTTTAAAAAAGAAGAAGTGGAAAAAGAACGCGGAGTAATTTTACAGGAAATCGCGATGTATGAAGACAACCCACAGCGCCAAGCTTATCAGTTGATTGAAGAGCTGATGTACGGAGACCAGCCTGCGGGTTGGGAAGTTGCGGGGACGCCCGATACCGTAAATGGAATAACCCGAGACGAAATTTTAAAGTATAAGAAAAGCCATTATATTACCGCGAACGCGGTTGTGGTCATTGCCGGGAATATTGATCCGGAGGCCGCGTTCGCGAAAACCGAAAAAGCGTTTTTGCGCATGCCCGAAGGCAAAAAATTGAATAAAGTAAAAGTTGTTGAACGCCAGAAAAAACCGGCTGTGCAGTTTAAGAAAAAAGACGTGGACCAAACGCATCTTCGTTTGGCTTTGCGCGCTTATGATATGTATGACGAGCGGAGGTACGCTCTTCAGGTTTTGGCGACCATTTTGGGCGGCAATATGTCCAGCTATTTATGGCGCGAGATCCGCGAGAAACAAGGGCTGGCTTACTATGTCGGAGCTTCCGTCGATGAGGCCACCGATACGGGTTATTTGCTCGCCACTGCAGGAGTGTCGCACGCGAATTTTTTAAAGACAGCGAAAAAAATTATAGAAATTTTAAAGCACATAAAATCGAACGGCGTTACGCAAAAAGAACTGGATTTTTCCAAAGAATTTATAAGAGGGTCGCTCGCGCTTGTTTTTGAGACTACCGATGATGTAGCGACATTTTTGGCCTCTCAAGAGCTCTTTTACGGGCGCATTATGATGCCGGAGGACATCCTTTCAAAGATTGAGAAAGTAAGCAGAAGTGATATTATGAAAGTAGTAAAAGACGTTTTTAGGCGGGTCAAGCTGAATTTGGCCGCGATTACCCTGGAAGAAAATACGGCCGATTATGACAAAATATTAAATTCTTTGTAATTTATGCCTCAAAGAGACCAGATTATAGACATTTCTTTTTGGACGATGCTAAAGGCGGCGCTTTTGGTGTTTTTAATCTGGGCACTTTGGATACTCCGCGACGTGGCCGCGGTTATGCTGCTTTCAATAGTTATTGCTTCCGCCATTGAACCTTTAAACCATTTTTTAGCCCGGTTTAAAATCCCTAGGGTTTTAAGCGTACTGTTTGTGTATTTGTCGGCGTTTTTTATACTTTCATTGGTTTTTTATCTGGTTGTGCCGCCGCTTTTGGGAGATATTTTAGATTTTATTTCCACCTTGCCAACTTATATTGAACAGACTTTGGGGCCTAAGGGGCCGCTCTTTTTGGCGTTGCCGGAGCTCCCAAGCGCGATTTCTGATTTATTATTTAACTTCGCCGTTTCTTTGGAAAAATCCATTCCCACGCTTACCGCCGGATTATTTTCCGCGGGCAATTCTCTTTTCGGAGGAGCCATATCGTTTATTTTGCTCATTGTAATATCTTTTTATCTTTCCGTGCAGGAACACGGCATCGAAAATTTTTTAAGGATAATAACGCCGCTGGAAAACGAGGATTATATTTTAAACCTTTGGCAGAGGTCGCAAAGAAAAATTGGGAGGTGGCTCCAAGGCCAGATACTTTTGGGAGTTTTGGTGGGCGTTATTGTATTTTTAGGGCTTACAATTTTGGACGTAAAGTACGCGCTTTTGCTCGCCATACTCTCTGCTATTTTTGAGATTATCCCCGTGTTCGGTCCTGTTATGGCCGCTATCCCCGCGGTTGCAATCGCGTCTATCCAAAGTCCCATTTTAGGGCTTATGGTTCTGGGTCTTTATGTTGTCGTGCAGCAATTTGAAAATCATTTGATCTATCCTTTGGTTGTCAAAAAAACGATTGGTGTTCCGCCGCTTTTGGTGGTGCTTTCTTTGGTTATAGGCGGCACTTTGGGTGGATTTTACGGAATAATTTTGGCGGTGCCCGCCGCCGCGGTTTTAGTTGAATTTTTAAACGACGTTGCCTCGCGGAAAGTGCGGGTAAAGTAATGGCCAAAGAAAAATTTTATATTACTACTTCCATTCCGTATTTAAACGCCCCGCCGCATTTAGGCTTCGCGTTGGAGGCGTTGCAGGCGGACGTGATTGCCAGATATAACCGTCTTTTGGGGAAAGACGTATTTTTTCTTTCCGGGACGGATGAACATGGAGCCAAAGTGATGAGAGCCGCGGAAGCGGCCGGAAAAAACGCGAAAGAATTTGTAGATGAATTGTCAGGAAGCTTTCAGGATTTGCTCAAAAAACTTAATATTTCAAACGATGATTTTATCCGCACTTCCGATGAGATGCGCCATTGGCCGGGCGCGCAGACTCTTTGGCAAAAACTGGCTGACGCCGGCGATATCTACAAAGGTTTTTACAAAGGGCTTTATTGCGTGGGACACGAAGCTTTTGTTACGGAAAAGGATTTGAAGGACGGCGTTTGCGAGTTGCACAAAAAAGCGCCGGAGATTGTGGAAGAAGAAAATTATTTTTTTAAACTTTCAAAATACACCAACCGCCTCAAAGAGGCTCTAATGAAAGGCGAGATTAAAATTTTACCAGAGTTTCGCAAAGAGGAAACATTAAATATATTGAAAGAAATCGGCGACATCAGTTTTTCTAGGCCTTCCAAAGATATTCCTTGGGGCGTTCCCGTGCCCGGAGACGCGACGCAAACAATGTATGTTTGGTGCGACGCACTGGCAAATTATATTACGGCGTTGGGATTCGGTTCTCTTGACCAGAAAAAATTTCAGAAATACTGGCCGGCAGATGTTCATGTTATCGGCAAAGACATAATGAAATTCCATACGATTTTTTGGCCGGTGATGCTGATATCGGCTGGAATTCCTTTGCCAAAAACTATTTTCGTGCACGGATTTGTCAATGTCAAAGGGGAAAAGATGTCAAAAAGCGTGGGCAATGTAATTGACCCATTTCCGTTGATAGAAAAATATGGAGCAGAGGCTTTGCGATTTTATCTCGCGCATGAATTTTCCGCTTTTGGAGATAGCGATTACTCTGATGAACATTTCGCAGAAATTTACGAAGGGATTTTGGTAAACGGTTTGGGAAACTTGGTTTCGCGCGTTCTGAAGATGTTAAGTTCTTTTCCAGAGATTACGCGCCCGGATGACGCGGCCTTGGCGCGGTTTCCTTTAAAAAAGAAAGATCTGGAATTTTTATCAGCCGAAAAAAAATTCGCGCTGGAATCCGCGCATCCGGTTTATGCCATAGAGAATATTTTGTGGCCTAGGTACCGCGAACTTATGGACCTTTTGCGTTTCGGCGAGGCCATAAAATTGGCGATGTCTTACGCCAAAAAACTTGACGAATATATTGAGGAATATAAAGTTTATAAAATTATTAAAACCAATCCCGAAGATGCCAAGGTTATGTTGTGGCATCTTATTTATTCGCTGGCCTCGGTGGCTTGGATGTTGAAACCTGTTATGCCGGACACTTCGGAGAAAATTTTAGGAGCTTTCGGCGTTGACCCAGATTCTCGCGAAGGCTGGACAAAATTTTCCGCCAAGGAAATTCCGCATCTTTTTCCAAGAATAAAATGAAGCCGCGTTTGGTAGATGCTCATACCCATGCGCAATTTGCCGCATTTTCTGAAGATGAGGGCGCTGTGGTTCGGCGCGCGCTGGACGCGGGAATTTGGATGGTAAATGTAGGAACGCAAAAAGATACATCAAAGGCGGCAATTGATTTGGCGCATAAATACGAAGGCGTTTTTGCTACAGTCGGGCTTCACCCGATCCATACGGAAAAAAGCTATCATGACGCGCAAGAACTTGGCGCCGCCCCTTCTGGGGGCGAGCCTCGCCTCGACGGATTTTGGTCGAGGCGAGAAGATTTTGATTACGATTATTATAAAAATTTAGCCGGAGATTCGAAAGTTGTGGCTATTGGCGAGTGCGGGTTGGATTATTATCGGCTTACGGAAGATACAAAAAAGAAACAGGCGGAGATTTTTATAAAACAAATAGAGTTGGCGCATGAAGTTGAAAAGCCGCTGATGATCCATTGCCGAGAAGCTTTCGCGGATTTGATTGATCTTCTAACTTCTAACCGCCAACTCTTAACCATCCCTTCGGGAGTTTGCCATTTTTTTACAGGCACAGCGGACGACGCGAAAAAACTTATGGATCTGGGTTTTTCATTCTCTTTCGGCGGCGTTATAACATTCGCGCGAGAATATGAAAAATTAATTAAATTTATTCCGCTTGAGAGAATTTTGCTTGAGACCGACGCGCCTTATGTTGCTCCTTTGCTTTACCGCGGCAGACGCAACGAGCCCGCGTACGTTGAAGAAGTTGCCAAAAAAATCGCCAAAATTTTGGGCAAGGATTTGGAAGAAGTGGCGCGCGTTACCACGGAAAACGCCATAAAAATTTTTGAATTATGATATTTGCGCATTCAATAGTAGGAATTATAGCAGGCAATTACTTTGGTTATTTTTGGTATTGGTTTTTGGGTTCAATAATTCCGGACATTGACCATTTATGGATGCTCTATAAGCATAGAATTTTTTCTGTCTCAAAAATCATAGACAGCATGCGGTTTGAAGAAAAATACGAATTAAATTATAAAACAAAATATATCCACTCCATTTTTGGCGCAATTGTTTTAAGCGCGCCAGTATTTTTAATTAGCACAACGGAGGGATTTTATTTTTTCACTGCGTATCTCGGTCATTTACTTTTAGATTTGCCAGATAAGGATATAAAATACTACCTTTATCCATTAAAAATAAAATTCAGCGGTTTTTTGCCGATCTGGTCTTATCCGGAGAGAATTTTTACGATTTTTCTTTTGATTTTAATGATTTTTAGTTTTTATTTTTAAATGAGTTACTAAAATAATAAAACGATCGCTCTAAAATTTTAGTAAATATAAAAACCCTCGGGGATTCGAGGATTTTGTGGATTTAATCTGTATCTAAATAAGGAGGAGCAAAGTCTGTGGGTTTTACAAGTGTTTGCCCGATTGTTCTTGGTTCCGTCCACTGATAGAGGTTAAGCCGCCATCCGACTTTGCTGTTAGTACCCGATTTTCTGCTTCCGGAAAATGGCTGGGCGTTGACCATGGCGCCGGTGGTTTTCCAATTATACATATTTCCCGCAACATACCGCAGTTCATCCAGCGCTTCGCAGAAAGTATAAATGTTATCCGTATGTATCGCGCCGGTAAGTCCGTAAGGAGAAGTTTCGTCGCATAGTTTCAAGACTCTTTCCTCGAATTTCCGCTGCGGAAGAGTACAAATTGTGACAACTGGCCCAAAAATCTCCTCTTCCATTGTCAGATAATGAGGGTTTTTGGTTACGATGACAGTTGGGTGGACAAACCAGCCGATGCTTGTTGAAAATGAGCCTCCCAAAACCTCTAAGACGCCTTCACCTTCAGATGGATTAAAGGCGTTTCGGATATACTTCACAATTTTTGCGCATTCTCTTTGGTTTATTATTGCGCCCATGTAGTTCTTAAAGTCCGCGACATCCCCGACTTTGATGGTCTCCATAAATTTCAACAAAACAGGCCTTACTTTTTGCCACATCTCATTTGTCATGTATACTCTGGAAGTCGCGGAGCATTTTCTTCCTTGCGCTCCGAAGCCTCCTACAACGATTGCCGCCGCGGTTGCGACCGGATCGTGATCGTCAAAAACGACGATAGGATCTTTTCCGCCGGTTTCTCCAACGATTCTTACAAAGCCTTTATACAAATCCTTGTATTCGTTTTGCGCGATTTTCCATCGCAGCTCTTTGAATGTGTCGGTTCCGCCGGTAAAATGTACTCCTGAAAGCATAGGGTGGTCCAAGATAATATCGCTAATCATCTTTGAATCGCCATGAAGCACCGCCAGAACGTCTTTCGGAAGCCCGGCTTCCAGAAGAATTTTCAGCACAAGATGGAATGAATACACGACGTCGGATGAAGGTTTTACTATGACAACATTGCCCATAATAAGCGGAGCCGTTGGCAGGTTTCCTTCAATTGCCACGAAATTATTGGGCGGAATGGCATAAACAAATCCTTCAAGCGGCCGGTAGTCGAGCAGGTTGAGAGTATCAACATTGCTGTCCGGTTGCTCCGCGTAAATGGTCGAGGCGTAGTAACAATTGAAGTTCAAAAAATCAATCAGTTCCTGTACATCAATGAACGCTTCATATGGAGTTTTGCTGTAATCTTCCATGACCGCGGCGACCATTTTATAAAGATATTTTGTTTCAAGAAGGCGAGCGGCTGTTTGGAAAATACTAAGTCGAAATTGCCAAGGAAGTGTAAGCCACTTTTTCCGCGCGCTCAAAACTGTCTCGATGGCTTTTACCACATACTCTTCCGATGCCGTGGCATAGTAAGCGAGAATAAAATTAAAATTATGCGGCGCTATACAAGTACGTTTTTCTGTTTTGGTCAATACAGTGCCATTGATCCATAAAGGCAGTGTTTCTGGTTTCGCATTTGTGATATTTTCAATTTCTTTTAAGAGACTCTCTCTTTCCTTTGTGCCTTTGGCGAAACTTATAAATGGCGAATTGATCGGCTTTCTGATTTGAGGCAAAGTGTTAAGCATTAGCGTCATCTTTCTTCTCCTTAAACCTCGCCGTTCCAGCCAAAGGTTGTGTCGCGCGCCAGCTTCGGCGCGAGCAACTCGCTGTCATAATAGTCGTCGTCGTGGATAAGCCCTACCGGAAAATTGCGCGGCGGGAAAGTGTCGATTGCGATGCGTTCTCTGGCCTCTTCTTCAATGATTTTTACAACTTTTTTGACAAGGTACTTGCGCGTAGCCTCCGGCATATGCCTAAATTCCACTTTAATTTTCCTTTCGATCTCGTCTAGAAATTCCTTAAAAAGCTTCTCGGTTGTGTTCATAAAGCCTCCTTTCGGCTTATTCTGCCCTCAATATAGCTCTATGGAAAAGGCTGTCAAGATGGGTTAAAATTCATAAATATGGCTTCTTACGACCATAAAAAAATAGAGAAGAAATGGCAGAAAGAGTGGGCTAAAAATGATTTCGCGGATTGGCGCGCGAAAGATTTTAGCGCGAAGCAGAAAAAATATGTGCTGGATATGTTTCCTTATCCGTCAGACGAAGGACTGCATGTCGGGCATTTAGTCGGTTATGTCGGTTCGGATATCATAAGCCGTTATTTCAGAATGAAGGGTTTTAATGTTTTGCATCCGATGGGGTGGGATGCTTTCGGGCTTCCCGCGGAAAATTACGCCATAAAAAATAAAATTCACCCCAAAGTCGCGGTTGAAAAAAATATAAAAAATTTTAAAAAGCAATTAAACAGCGTCGGTTTTAGCTACGATTGGCAAAAAGAAATTAATACGACCGATCCGGATTATTACAAATGGACCCAATGGATTTTTCTTCAGCTCTTTCAAAAAGGCTTGGCTTACGAAGCCGAGCTTCCGGTGAATTGGTGTGTTTCCTGCAAGACTGTTTTGGCCAACGAGGAGGTTAAAGACGGCGCTTGCGACCGGTGCGGAAGCGCGGTTCTGCAAAAAAACATGCGCCAGTGGGCTTTAAAAATCACGGATTACGCTGATAGATTGCTTGAAGATTTAAATGGCCTAGATTGGCAGGAGCCCATAAAAGAAATGCAAAGAAATTGGATAGGAAAATCGGAGGGGGCGGAGATTGAATTTGAAGTGAAAAATTCCAAAGAAAAAATAAAAGTTTTTACCACAAGGCCGGATACGCTTTTTGGGGCGACTTATATGGTGCTTGCGCCGGAGCATCCGCTGATTTCTAATCTAAAATCTCAAAT
Organism: uncultured Candidatus Saccharibacteria bacterium; assembly: GCA_964362705.1. Classification (GTDB taxonomy): domain Bacteria; phylum Patescibacteriota; class Minisyncoccia; order UBA11713; family 2-01-FULL-45-33; genus CAYIFM01. The sequence goes on from CAYIFM010000017.1 coordinate 8,162, forward strand.
ATCCAATTTTAAAGAAGTGGAAAAATATATTGCAGAGGCCAAGCAGAAAACCCAGCTTCAGCGGCAAAAAGAAGAAAAAGAGAAAACCGGCGTTGAGCTAAAAGGGATTAAGGCGATTAATCCGGCAAATAGCGAAGAAATTCCTGTCTGGGTCGCCGATTACATTTTGGGTGGCTACGGCACCGGCGCGATTATGGCCGTCCCGCAACACGATGAAAGAGACCGTGAGTTTGCGGAAAAATTTAAATTGCAGATTGTTGACAGGCCCTTGGTTGATAAAGACGAAATTGTTAAAAAAGTTAATGGCAAAAAAGTTGTTCAATATCGCCTGCGGGATTGGATTTTTTCGCGCCAACGTTATTGGGGTGAGCCGATTCCGATTATCAAATGTCCGAAATGCGGCAATGTTGCAGTTCCTGAAAACGAATTGCCGGTAAAATTGCCTGAGGTAAAAAATTATAAGCCGACCGGGACCGGTGAATCTCCTTTGGCCGCGGTTGCAGAATGGGTGAATACAAAATGCTCACAATGCGGAGGCCCGGCTAAAAGAGAAACTAATACAATGCCTCAATGGGCCGGTTCTTGCTGGTATTACATGGGTTATATTTTGAGCGGCAAACTCGGCGCGCAAGATAAAAAAGATTTTTGGGATGAAAAAATTTTGAAATACTGGCTGCCTGTGGATTTATACGTTGGCGGAGTTGAGCACGCAGTTTTGCATCTGCTCTACGCGCGTTTCTGGCATAAATTTCTTTATGACACCGATGTTGTGCCTACAAAAGAACCGTTTCAGAAACTGATTAATCAAGGCCTAGTTTTGGGTCCGGATGGGCAAAAAATGTCGAAATCCCGCGGAAACGTTGTAAGCCCTGATGAGATGATTGAAAAATTCGGCGCGGACGCCCTGCGGATGTACATGATGTTTATGAGCCCTTTTGGAGATCAAAAGCCGTGGGACCCGAAAGGCGTCGTCGGGCTAAAAAGATTTTTGGATAGAGTGTGGAAATTCGGGCGGCATTTCGCGGATGTAGATGCGAGAATCGCGCGGACGCTGAATAAAACCATAAAAAAAGTCGGCGAAGACATTGAGGCATTCAAATTTAATACGGCTATTTCTGCGCTGATGGTTTTGTTGAACGAAATGGAAAAAATCGGAGCTTCGATGGAAGATTTCAGTATTTTTTTAAAATTATTGGCTCCTTTTGCGCCTTATCTCGCCGAAGAACTTTGGAGCAAGCTTGGTAATAAAACCTCAATTCATATTGAAGAATGGCCAAAATATGATCCAAAATTAGTTGAGGAAAATACTTTTGAACTCATAGTTCAGATCAACGGCAAAGTGCGCGACAGGTTT
>CAYIFM010000018.1:0-9512 GCA_964362705.1 uncultured Candidatus Saccharibacteria bacterium
AGAAATAATTTATCCTCTTGCGTCGCATTTTTTAAATTCCTACAAAGACCTTCCGATAAAAGTTTATCAAATCCAGACAAAATTCAGGGACGAAAAAAGGCCGAAGGCCGGGCTTTTGCGGACCAGAGAATTTCGGATGAAAGACTTTTACAGTTTTCATCAAAACGATGACGACCGCAATAAATTTTATGAAACAATGAAAAATGCCTATCTCCGGACATTTAAGCGATTGGGGCTTCCGGTGATCGCGGTGGAAGCGTCCGGCGGAACTTTTTCCGATCTCTCTTTGGAATTTCAAGCCACCGCTTCTTCCGGAGAGGACACCGTGTTTGCGTGCCGGAAGTGCGGTTTCGCCCAAAACAGGGAGATTACCGAAAATTCCGCGAAGTGTCCGAAATGCGGAGCGGAAACCGAAGAGATAAAAACAATAGAAGTGGGTAATATTTTTCCGTTAAAAGAGAAATTTGCCAAAGACTTCGGGCTTAAGTTTAAGGATTCAAAAGGCAAGGAGACTTTGGTTTTCGCGGGGTGTTACGGATTGGGGACTTCGCGCGTGATGGGCACGATAGTTGAGACAAGCCATGATCAAAAAGGCATGATTTGGCCGGAGGCAGTTGCCCCTTTTTCAGCGCATTTAATAGAGCTTGGGATTGATGCTTCTAAAATATATGATGATTTGGTTGCGGAGGGCGCGGAAGTATTATATGATGACCGCGCGGGACAGAGCGCGGGCGAAAAATTTGCCGACGCCGATCTCATAGGCATACCTTTAAGAATAGTAATAAGCGAAAAAACGTTGAAATCCGATTCGGCGGAGTTAAAAAGGCGCTCCGAAGAAAAAACGACTTTAATAAAAATTAAGGATATTATTAAGCATGTTGAGTAGATTTTTCGGCATTTTTTCAAAAGATTTGGGCATTGATTTGGGCACGGCCAATACTTTGGTTTACGTGCGCGGCGAGGGCATTGTGATAAACGAGCCGTCTGTCGTGGCCTTGAACCAAAAAACGGGGCAGGTGGTGGCCATTGGCAGCGAGGCAAAAAAAATGGTTGGCCGCACTCCGGCTCATATAGTCGCGAGCCGCCCATTGGTGGAAGGCGTCATCTCCGATTTTGAAGTGACGACGGAAATGTTGAATTATTTCATCAAAAAAGTTCACAGCCCGACAGCCCAACTTTTTGCCAGACCCAGAATTGTCGTGGGAACCCCTTCGAGCGTCACCGAAGTTGAAAGAAGGGCGGTAAGAGACGCCGCGATGAGCGCCGGAGCAAGAGAAGTGTATTTGGTTGAAGAGCCGATGGCCGCCGCGATAGGCGCGAGGCTTCCGATTCAAGAAGCGGTAGGCTCCATGGTAATTGACATCGGAGGCGGCACGACAGATATTGCCGTGATTTCTTTGGGCGGGATTGTTGTTTCCAAAAATTTGCGCATTGCCGGAGACAGATTTAATGAAGACCTCGCCTCCTACGCGAGAGATGAATTTAAACTTTTAATAGGCGAAAAAACCGCTGAAGACATTAAAATTTCCATCGGTTCTGTTTGGAAAACAAATGAAATTTTGGAAGGGACTTTGCGCGGCAGGGATTTAGTAACCGGGTTGCCTCGCGAAGTTTTGTTTACCGATAGCGATGTCCGCGTCGCTTTAGCCAAATCCATACGCATAGTCGTCGATGCAGTAAAAGGAGTCATTGAAGATACTCCGCCCGAACTTGTTTCAGATATTATGCATAGAGGCATACTTTTAGTCGGAGGCGGCGGCATGATCCGCGGACTTGATAAGCTTTTGGAGCGGGAAACCAAAATGCCTGTTTATTTGGGGGAGGATCCGCTTACCGCGGTTGTCCGCGGAACAGGCATAATTTTAGAGGACTTGGATAATCTGCGCGACGTTTTGATTGAAGACGAAAATGATTTACCGCCCAGTTAAAAAAACGTGGAAGAGAGGCGCGCACTTACCGCAAGCGCTTTTGCTTGCGGTTTTGGCTGTCTTACTTATTTGGAGTCCGACCCGCGCTCTCTTTGAAACTTTGGTAATAAAAAGCGCCGGATGGATGCGTCCGGAGCGCGCGAACCAATTAAAAAGCCTTTCCGATGTTTTGCTCCTCGAGCGCATTAAGGATTTAAAATCCGAAAACGACAGGCTTCGCGGAAATTTAAATTTAAGCCGCGAAATTGTTAAACCGGCGAAGGTTGTGTTGGGCGGCGGATATCTGTTCGCCGATGTTTTAATTTTAAACGAAGGTAGAGAAGCGGGCATCAAAATTGGAGACATTGTTTTTACGCCGGAAAATATTTTGGTAGGGAAGGTAGCGGAAGCTGGGCCCGGCTGGAGCAAGGTTAGGCCGATTTCGGCTTTGGGCGAAAAAACAGTTCTGCGGGGCGGAAACAATAAAGGATTGGTTTTTGAAGCAGAAGGGCGGGGTTTGGGCGAGATCGAAGGCGCGCTTTCTCCAAATTTGCAGATTCGTCCCGGCGATGTTTTGTGGTGGGGCGAGGACCAGCAAATAATTGCCGCTTTAGTCGATCGGGTTGACGGCGCGCCATCCGCCCCGTTTTATAAGATTATTATGGTGAGCCCATTAAAGCTTTTTTCCATAAGCGATGTTTTAGTAGTTGAGCCATGAATAAACTTTTTTTGATTTTGGGCTTGTTTTTTTTGGGCGCGGTGTTCGATGTCGTCTCCGCCCCTTTTCCGGGTTTTTATTTTTTGCCGGCGGTTTTAAGCATATTAATATTTTTTACCCTGCCTTTTATATTTGATTTTTTAAATTTTATTTTAGCCGTGATTGCCGGGTTAGCCGTGATGTTATTTTGGGGCTGGCTTCATGGCTTTGAATACGGAATCGCGTATATTTTTCATCTAATCATATATTTTGTTTTATTCTTAATAATTTTTTATTTAAGTTATGGCGCGCCGGCAAAAGACAGAAATAGAATTTGACGAAATTTTTTTGGACAGCCGAAACGCGTTGGGTTTCGACCGCCGAAGCCGCGAGGGAGCTTTGGAGCGCCCCATATCCAAAGAACCCTTTACCGCGCTGAAGTGGGTTTTCGCGGCTGTTTTGCTTTTTTTTCTCGTTCGCGTAGGTTTTTTGCAAATCGTAAAAGGCGAAGATTTTTATTCCAGATCGGAAAATAATTATTTGAGAGTTCGGTCCAAAGAACTTGCAAGGGGCCTTATTTACGACAGATCAGGAGAAATTTTGGTGAAAAATGATTTTCAGAATAACTCCTGGAAACGAGTTTACCCTCCTTTGGGTTTTTTGCACGCGCTTGGATTTTTAAGCAGGGCGGAATACTCGCCGGAATTTACCGGCTTCGGCGCGGGCGCGAGCGGTCTGGAGGCGTCTTACGACGATATTTTGCGCGGCAAACGGCAGGAGCAAATTGAGGAAGTCAATAAAAAAGGCGAGGTTTTGGAGAGCGGCATTTTACAAAAAGGGGCGGAAGGCGAAGGAATTTTAACCACCCTTTCCAAGGGTTTGCAAATCAAGCTCGCGGAAGCCATATCGGAAACTATGTCGGTTCACGCCTTTAAAGGCGGGGCCGGCATTTTTTTAGACCCCAAAACCGGCGAGGTTTTAGCGCTGGTCAGCATGCCGGATTTCGACCCGAATATATTGGAAGCCGGCGATAAGAATTTAATCAAAAAGCTTCTTGCCGATTCTTCCCAGCCATTTTTTAACAGAGCCATTTCCGGCCTTTACCCGCCGGGTTCTATTGTAAAGCTTGCTTTGGCGGCGGGCGCTTTAAACGAAGGCGTTATTGACCCGGATAAAAAAATTTTAAGCACCGGATCAATCAGCCTGCCGAATCCCTATGACGCGGCCAATCCTAATGTTTTTCCCGATTGGAAGCCGTTGGGATGGGTCAATATGCGCGAGGCCATCGCGCAGTCAAGCGATGTTTATTTTTATGAAATCGGCGGAGGGTATCAAGATCAAAAAGGGCTCGGGCCATGGAATATAAAAAAGTATTTATCAATGTTCGGATTCGCGGAGCGCAGCGGCGTGGATTTGCCGGGGGAGAAGGAGGGCCATCTGCCCGATCCTACGGAAAAACAAGGCGGGCGCGATTGGACTATCGGCGATACTTATAACATCGCGATAGGCCAGGGAGACATGACAATCACTCCAATTGAAGCGGCTGTGTATGTCGCGACCGTTGCAAACCTTGGAAATATGCCTTATCCTCATTTAGTGCACGCCCGCGCGGACGCGTCAGGGAGGCCGCTCGAAACATTTTCATATCCTTTTAAAAAGCAGGATATAATTTCAAAAGAGTTTTTAAAAATCGTTCACGAAGGCATGCGGGACGCCGTTATATACGGTACTGCCAAGGGGCTTGGCGCTTTGCCGGTTCAAATGGCCGCGAAAACCGGCACGGCCGAAATAGGGGATACAGCCAAAGTAAATTCATGGTCTATCGGCTTTTTTCCTTACGAAAATCCCGAAATAGCATTTGCCATAGTAATGGAAGCCGGGCCGCGGGCGAATACGATAGGGGCGACTTACGTGGCCTCGGAGGTTACGCGCTGGATCGCGGACACGAGCTTCCTTGCGAAGTTAAAAAATGATAAGCTTAAGTAACAATGATTGACGAAAACATATATTTCACCAAAGAGGGCTTGGAAAATCTTAAAATCGAGCTCAATTTATTAAAAACAGCAAAAAGGAAAGAAATAGCCGAGAGGCTTGAATTCGCGAAAAGCTTGGGGGATTTATCCGAAAACTCCGAATATCAGGAAGCCAAAGAATCGCAAATTTTAAACGAAACCAAAATAGTCGAACTTGAAGACATGCTTCGTCGGGCGGTTGTTGTGGCGCGCCCGCCAATAGGCACCATTGATATAGGATCGTCCGTGGCTTTAGAAGACGAGACAGGGAAGACTCAGATTTTTCATATAGTCGGATCCAACGAGGCCGCGCCGTCGGAAAATAAAATTTCCCACGAATCTCCATTAGGCAAAGCGCTTTTGGGGCGCAAAAAACATGACAATATTTCAGTAAACACTCCAAAGGGCGTTGCTCAATATAAAATTACGGATATAAAATAAATGGAGCTGAAAGAGGTCAGGCTAAGAAAGCTAGAACATCTGCGTAAAGAGGGGGTTAACCCTTATCCGGCAAAACCAAGCTTCGCGCTTTCCGAGATCTCGGAAAGCTTGGAAGCGTTTAAAAAATTATCAGCCGGGAAAAAATCTCTAGGATTCGGCGGGAGAGTTGTCGCCAAAAGAGGGCACGGCGGATCGACTTTTTGTGATATTTTTGATGGCACCGGCAAACTTCAGATTTTTTTAAGCAAAGATAAAATCGGCGAGAAGTCCTATGAACTCTTCTTATCAGCGGCGGACATCGGAGATTTTATAGCCGTTTGGGGCAAGCCGTTTTATACAAAAAGAAAAGAGCCGACCATAGAAGTTTCAAAATGGGAAATGCTCGCTAAATCCTTGTCGCCGCTTCCGGAAAAATGGCACGGTCTTCAGGACATGGAAGAAAGATTCAGAAAAAGATATCTGGATATTCTGATGAATGCCGATGCCAGAAAAATTTTAGAGCTTAGAAGTAAAATAACCGGAGAAACGCGGTTGTTGTTGGACGCGAATCATTTTATGGAGGTGGAAACGCCTATTTTGCAGCCTTTATACGGCGGCGCATTGGCGGAGCCGTTTAAAACGCATCACCGAATGTTGGATATGGATATGTATTTGAGAATCGCGCCGGAGCTTTATTTGAAGCGTCTGCTTGTAGCGGGGCTTCCAAAGGTATATGAACTCGGCAAGAACTTCCGCAACGAAGGGATTGACGCGACGCATAATCCTGAATTTACAACGGCGGAGCTTTACGCCGCGTATTGGGACGCGGCAGAGCTTAAAAAATTTATTTCCAATTTGCTCTACACCATTATTAAAAAGATAAATAAAAAACCGTCTTTTAAATTTGGCGGGCAGAAAATCAATTTCCCCAAAAATATACCATCAATAACTTTTTGGTCAGTTCTTGAAAGGCACGCCATGATAATTAATCCGGAAAAACTTTCTCGGGACGATATGGCTCTCAAGGCGAAACAGTTCGGGCTCAATCCGGAAGCTCACGATAGCAAGGAAAAGATCGCCAATGAAATTTATTCAAAAATTTGCCGCCCAAAAATGATCCAGCCGATTTTTTTGGTTGACCATCCTCTCGCGATCTCGCCCTTGGCGAAAGCGCACGCTAAAAATCCAAATTTGGTAGATAGGTTTCAATTAATTATTGGCGGTATTGAGCTGGCAAATGGATTTTCAGAGCTCAATGATCCGTTAGAGCAAAGAAGAAGAATGGAAGCGCAGGAAAAAATGAGAGAGGCCGGAGAGAAAGAAGCCGAGCCCATGGACGAAGATTTTATTGAAGCGCTTGAATACGGCATGCCTCCGGCTGCCGGACTCGCTGTTTCAATAGACCGGCTTACCATGCTTCTTTCAGATAAGCGCAACATAAAAGAAGTTATCCTTTTTCCGACAATGAAGCCGAAAAGTTAAGCTAAAAAATATGCTTGAGAGATTTTTTGGAATAAACAAAAAAGAAGAAGCAGAGAAATCGGCTACCGAAGAACGGAAGCCTATAGTTCCTAATTTCCAAGAAGATCCGAATATGGAAATGGTGATACATAAATATATAAATATCTGCAGAGAACGCTTTGGTTATATGCACGACGGCGAAATAGACAAAGTAAACGAAGCCGATAAAAAAGCGAAAGAAATAGAAAACCAATATGGCGAAAAAATGCGAAATTATCTCAAGCCTTATATGGAAAAAGAAGTAGAGTGGACAGATGTGCCTGCTAAAGAGCATGATCGGTGGCAAGCAGCCGGAACTCTCAAGGCCGTTATTGTTAAAGAAATTAGAGAAAAACTTGTTTCGGAACTTAAACAAAGTCCGCCAAATGAGATAAGTTTATGGCCCACTCTTTTAGAAGACATAGAATCAGGAAAGAAAGTGCCCCAGTCTTTGATGTTAATAGATTTTATGGACAGTATAGGATTCGATATGGGGCTTAGCGCGGAAGAACGCTCGCGTTTGAGAGAAGAGTTTTTTCTTAAAGATAAATGGTTTTCAAAATAGTGTATGTGAATAACTTTTAAAAATTAGCTTAATTTAGCTTAAAAATGGCCTAACGAGGCCATTTTTGTTGGACTTGATTATGCCCACGAGATAGGCTATTATGAAGACAGGGTGGGATGAAGTGGATAAAGCTGTGGATAGTGTGGATATCTGCCAATGGGACCCTCCTCAACAACACTATGCTCATCGGCGAATACTTACACACAATAGACCAGAAAAGCCGCCTTTCAGTTCCTTCAAAATTTCGAAAAGAATTGGGGAGCCATGTTGTTTTGGCGCGAGGATTAGACAGATGTTTATTTCTTTTTCCTGAAGCGCGTTGGAAAGAGCTTGCTGAAAGAATTGCCAATCTTCCAATGGGCAAAGCGGAGAACAGAAATTTCCAGCGCATGATGGTTGCCGGCGCGGCCGATTTGGAAATCGACGATTTAGGCCGGATATTGCTTCCGGATTATCTAAGAGTTTACGCGGGGCTGAAAGACGCGGCTTTGATCGCGGGCCTTATGAATAGAATTGAAATTTGGTCGCCGGAGGCCTGGAGGAAATCAGCAGAAACAGCTTTAGATCAGCTTGATTCGATCGCGGAAAAATTAGGAGAAGCAGGACTCTATTGATGGAGCGAATTCACAAACCGGTAATGTTGCGGGAATTGAGAGATCTTTTGAATCTTAAAGCCGGGGATACCGCGATTGACGCCACTTTGGACGGCGGGGGACACGCTGAAATGCTTTTGGAAAAAGTCGGAAGCCGAGGCAAGGTTTTGGGCATAGACCAAGACAGCGAAGTTGTAAAATCAGTTAGGCGTCCGCCGAATTTAAAAATAGCCTTAGGCAATTTTAGAAATATTGATCGGTTGGCGAATAAATTCGGCTTTAGCAGAGTCAACGCCATTCTTTTTGATCTGGGACTTTCAACTTGGCACATAAAAGCAAGCGGCCGCGGTTTTTCTTATCAAAAGCCGGAAGAACCGCTGCTTATGGGGTTTTCCAAAGATAACGTTTCCGCGGCCGAGGTTATAAACCGCGCTGACGCCGGTGAATTAGCCGATATATTCGCTGAATATGGGGAACTCAAAAACGCAAGAGGCCTTGCCGAGTCAATCATCGCAAGGAGACGCGAGAAAAGAGTAATTTCCGTAAAAGATTTTCTTGGCGCGATTCCGATCAAGGACAAAAAAAAGCTGGCGAAAGTTTTTCAGGCATTGCGAATCTACGTAAACGACGAACTCGGCGCGCTTGCCGAGGCGCTTCCAAAAAGTTTTGATCTGCTTTCCGGCGGAGGAACGCTGGCCGTAATTTCTTATCACTCTTTGGAAGACAGGTTGGTGAAACGTTTTTTCCTTCAAAAAAAACGCGGCGGCGCGGCCGGGATTTTGACGAAAAAGCCTATCACTCCGTCAGAGGAGGAGCTGGAGTCAAATCCAAGCTCAAGATCGGCGAAATTAAGAATTTTAGTAAAAATATGAGTTTTTTAAATATAACAATTTCATACCTTAATTTTCAAAGCGAAAATTTAAATTTTGATTTATCTCCGAGAAAAAGGAAGGTTTATCTTAAATCCGCGGTTGCGGTTTTTATACTTTTGGCGCTGGTTTATATTTATCTCGCTGGCCTTATAGTCACAAAAACAATTGAGAGAGAAAATTTAAAGGCCCAATCAGCGCGCGTTTTAAGCGAAAGCAACCAACTGGCGTCAAATTTGACCTTGGAACAAACCGCGAAGAACGTCGGATTTTATTTAAAGATGGGGTTTGAAGCGCCAAAAACACTCAATGTTATAAAGAGAAACCGCGATGTTGCTAAATCTGCTAACGCGTTTTTATACTAAAAAGGCATCTTTAGAAAGAAACCGATTTTTAACGGTAACCATTGCGGTTATTTTTGGGTTTGCGGCAATTTCAGCCAGGCTTTTTTATCTGCAGATTATCAAATATCCTGCGTACGCGGATTTAGCCCGCCGCCAACAAAATTTTATCAGAATATTGGAGCCTAAGCGCGGAGATATTTTTTTAAGATCAAAGATGGGAGAGCTTGTAAAAGTAGCCACAACCCAAGTCGGCGCCACTCTTTATTTAAATATGAAGTTATTGAAGGAGCCGGATAGGGTTTTTAGCGTATTAAATCAAATTACGCCGATAGACAAAAATGTATTCTGGGCGTCCATAGCCAAAAACAATGATCCTTACGAAGTAATAAAAAGAAAGTTGAGTTTAGCCGAAGCCGAGAAAATCTCCGCTCTAAGTTTGCCCGGAGTTGGCCTTGAAGAAGAGCGCTGGAGGTATTATCCGGCGGAAAATCTGGCGAGCCATGTTATCGGGTTTGTCACGCAGCCGCCGCAGGCCAGCATAGGACAGTATGGCATTGAGAAATATTTTGACGAAACATTGAAAGGATCGGTAAAAAAGATTTCAG
>CAYIFM010000019.1:0-7833 GCA_964362705.1 uncultured Candidatus Saccharibacteria bacterium
GATTTTTTCACGAGTTTTTGATAAAGTAAGTTCGAGCGAAGTCGTAAAGACACTCCAGAAACGAAGTGTTTATAAAACCATTGCAATTTGTTACTTCGTCGTCAAAAAACTATACCAAGGAAGGCGTTCCGTCAGCACATTGCCGTTTTCAGCGTCTGCGGCTACGGTCTTTTGAAGATTAAACGGAATAAACCAGAATAGCTTTCGTTGTTCATCAATTGTCATATTGTAGACGGCTTTTGAGTTTTCTTCTTTTAATTCAATTGCTGTAGGTACAAGACCGAGTTTTTCTGTCACCTCGCTTGCCGACATTTTAACCTCAACACCGCCCACACTTAATACATTTTCTGAAATCGTAACTTCATTTGTATTCACTTCCAATCCTTTATCGCGAATAAGTACCTGACTTACCGTGGGCTCAATGCTCACCGGCCTGTCTCCGATACTGATAAGCATTTTCTTCTCCGTGGTTTTTACAGATATATCGTCAGCTTTAATTTCTCCCCGGCTTATTTTAACTTCTTTTACCAAAGTATTAAGCTCGCTTACTTCTAGCTCCTTTCTACTTTTTATGAGGTTGGAAATGAGACCATCTATTTCGTCTCTTAATGTTTTAAGTTCGTGTATTTGTTTGTCTTCTCCCTTCGCTGAAACGGCTTTTTCAAGTCTAGCTTTATAATAGGTGCCAATCTCTTGTCCCGATTCAATAACCACTGGTCGTACTGTTTCTGTAATAGACGCCGATCCTGTTATCGTGGTAGCTCTCGTTATAACGGGTGTCTTCTCTTGACTAGTACACTGTGTTCTTACTTTTTCAATACCGAGCGAAAGTTCTTGCAAGATTTTTTCAATTTCTTCTCGCGAAAAACCATTCTTTTTTAATTCGTCATTACTTAGATTACCAAGTTTTTTATAATAAACGATTTTAGTTTCCCACTGTACTACTTCGTTACAACGATCCATTGCTACAGCAACTGGTTTATTTTCTATCACAATCGGTGGGACAGTTGACACTGATTGTGAAACTGCAGTTGGCGCTGGCCATGGAATTATCTTAGCAGTTGATTGTGGGGAATTATTAACACATTCTTTTTGTTGCGTTGAAATTTGCTGTTTCAACTCAATTATTTCTTTAGTTATTTTTTCTGTTCTAGTTTTATCAGATTCTGATTTTTGCAATTCAATAATAAGTTGATTATATTTCTGAAATAAATAGTCGCCGATATAACACACAGGAGTTGCTCTCGGTATTTCTACAGGTTTTGTTGTTGCGGAAACCAGCTTATTTTCTTGTGTGTAAATTGGTGTGTTTTCCGTTCCTTTTTGTGGGGCCGCTACTTGCCAAGCAGATTGCGGGTCAGTGGCGCAGACTTTCTTTACATCTTCAGTATATGTTTTTAGGTTTTCCATGCTCTGAGTTAGATTTTCTATTTTCTCCTTGTTAGATAGTGCTTCTTGTTTTTGTAGTTCAAGAACAGACTCATTATAGTTTTGCGTTAAAGTGTCGATAGTTGTGCAGACAGAAACCCGTTCTTGCGTCACTATCGGTACTGATGATGGTCCAAGAGGTGTTGATCTATTTCCTCCTTCAGTAGTCTCTTTGTAATAAAAAATAGGAGCTGATACTGGCGCTGAAACAGTTCCCGATCCTCCTCCTTTTGAACAATAACGATTTGCGCAAGCCTTCATCGCATCCTGACCCCATGCACTAGAAGATTTACACGAAGGCTCATCCCATATAACAGTTTTAAAGCCATCAGAGCATTGAATATAGGCATTTGTGTACAAATCAATGTCACAGTTATTCTGAGCTTCAAAAGTAACTAACCCGCACGACGTGGGTGGCACCGAAACATCTGTTGTTTGTTGAGTAGAAATGATGGCTGGATATGGAGAAGTAACTGGCGTGGCTGATTGAGTTGGCGAAACCAGAATTTCTGATATTTGCGCAAACCCGATAACCGGGGATACTATTAAACTAACGACAAATAAGGTTGTTGTGATTTTCATATTTTTAATTATACCTTATTGAGAAATATACCTCAAACCCCCCTCTAAAATAAAAAAGCGGCTATTTCAGCCGCTCTTTGAGTCCGTCGATGAATTTGAACAAAAAAATGTACTTTTGGATATAAACGTAGGTTTCTGTATTTGTTACTTTTTTTGTAACTTTTTTCTTAACATATTGCTTCTTTTCTTTATCATAAACGCGCGCAATGCTCGTTCTATGTCTCACAAACGCGGTTAGCGGAAATTCTTTATCCGCAGAGAGTTCAAATTTGTTTTTCTTAACCCAGCGATAAAGTTGGATTGCTCCTCCCCACCCTTCGTTATAAGCGTCAACAGGGAAAATTCCGCCCAAACGATAATCTTTCGCGAAAAGCTCGTGAACCTCATTTGGAAATTTGGAAAGTTCCAAGTCAATCAAACAAATCGCGGCTTTTATCATATTTCGCAAATCTCTAGCGCCCTCTTCAAAATCTTCCATGAGTTCCGCGTCCTCATAAGCTCCGGCAACAATATCGTAGGTTCCGGATTTCCCGCTCCCGCTTCTATTGGTAAATTGATAAGCCCCGCGCGCGTTAGCCGAGGATACGGCCCAACGAAAAGAGTCCGCTAGATTAAAGGCATATTCATTAGAAATTTCTTCGGCCGTAAGTCTTTGATCGTTCTTAAATTTTCCGTGGTCCATCTGTTCGTTATGCCCCAAATTAAAAACGAGCTCCCAGGGTATCGCCTCGCAGATTAGCTTTCCGGGCAAGGCTCGCGACATAACTCCTTTATTGCAAAAATCCGCTTGCGCTTTTTTGATTTCGGAATAAAGAAATTTTGCTCCCTCAAGCGCGGCTTCTTCAGAATAGAGGTCCTCCGCGTAAGGAGTGTAAATAGCTTCTTCCGCCCGCTCTTTTAATAACTCGTAGTTCTGATTCTGAGAAAGTTCCGGCGGGACCCAAAAATGTTTGCCCGCCAAAACAATTAATTTTTTTTCTCCTTGCCAAACTTTAAAAACTAACTTGCTTACTGTCCTGCCGGAAACATGCTCAACTTTGTAATCGGGAGTTACCACGGAAAAAATAAACCGGCCCTGCGGCAAAGGATGCGGAACGCGCAAATAAACAATATGATCTTTATCTTCGTCCGAATCCCAAGCTAAAAGCGCGATTTGCTTTCCGGAAACTATTTCTTCCTTGCGTTCCGCAAACTTTTTCTTGGTTTTTTTGGACGGAATTTTTTTCTTAATTTCCTGCGTCTCAAGAGCGATCGGGATTTCTTTTAATTTTTCTTGAGCTTCGTATACTTTTGCCAAAAGGCTTTTGGCGTCTAAAGACCATGCTGAGCCGCACCAAGCCAAAACCGCTGAAAAAACGATAAAGACTGATATTTTTTTCATCCGACACCTCCTATGAATTCAAACGGGTTTACCGGGACTTGATGAAGCCTGATTTCGAAATGCAAATGCGGTCCTTGCGCGTTTCCGCTCTGACCGGATAAGCCAATTATATCTCCGCGCTTAACACTTTGTCCTTCTTTCACTTTGATTTTTGAAAGGTGGAAATAAAGAGACAAAAGCCCTTGTCCGTGATCCACAATAACAGTATTGCCGGATCCCAATAAATTTCTTGCGGCGACCACCTTGCCATCTTCAGCGGAAAAAATCGGAGTACCTATTGAGGCGCGGAAATCCGCTCCTTTGTGGTAGTCTTTCCAACGATCTGCGATTTTGCGCGTTTTTGGATCAACTAATACTTTCTTTCTAATTTGGCCGAAATCTGAATTTGGAACAATCTCCATTTTTTCCAATGGATTCGCGAATTGCAAAGTTTCAGAAAAATATCTTTTCGGAGTAACCAGCGCGTAAAGATTATCTAAGAACGCCCGTTCTTCTTGATATCTAGCCCATATCGCAGGGGTCGGCTTCGAAACGGAGAAAACTCTTTTCGATTCCGGGAAATCCACTTTTTCGATTGCTATTTCATCACAAGTCTTGCTGTTTATGATGGTAGAAAAAACGCAAATTTCTGCATTCCCTGCTGGCTCATCTACGACTATCGGGATAAGCGCAATCTGCACATGTTCTTTTAAATGCAAAGAAAAAGTCGTAAAATGTCTTTTAGAATCATAAAACGTTACTGCGTATGGTTCGTCGCTGTCTTTATCTCCAATAAAAACTTTTACAACGCCTCCCTGCTTCATAGATTTTGGGATATCCACTCTCATCTCTGCAAACGCACTGCCCGCAAAAACCACGAGCCCAAGCAAAATCAGCAATTTTTTGCCACCGCCGTTTTTATGCGAAGCGATTGCCCATAAAATCAAAACAAGCATTGCCAAAAGTCCCAAAACCCCCCAGCCAAGATCACTCATAAGCATTTTTTCAATCTAAAAATAGAGTAGCGCAAAACAAAACCCCGACGCAAGTGGTCGGGGCAAGATAAAAGCCCCTCATTCTTGAGGAGCTTCGGAGTCCGGATTGCTGTCTTTTAAAGATTCCATTTCTTTTTGAAACGACTTTGGGCTTACCAATGACTTCATGTATTCTTCTGATTCTTCCTGAAAAGAAACCGGCTCATAATCTTTATACCAATTTTCCAAAACGTGCCTTACAGCCGGTCCAGCGGTGCGTCCGCCTGTTTCTCGATCACCCAAAGGGTTCGTATAATCCGCCGGACCACCCACCCATGCTCCCAACGTAACGTGAGGAGTAAAACATATCAGCCAGGCATCTATATATCTTTCGGTAGTGCCGGTCTTGCAAGCAGATGGCTGCTTTAAAGAATCCAGTGACCGCGCGGTCCCAAATTTCACCACCCCGCGTAACGCGTCAACCATCACTCCTGCCAAAACTTCGCTTATCGCGCGCTGCTGTTTCCATTCCAATTTAGAAAAAATCTTTGTCTTATCTGGACCGTAAATTTTTGAAATTATATAAGTCTCTCTCAGCACGCCTTTATTCGGAAATGCGCTGTAAGAACGCACCAGCTCTAAAAGCGAAACACCGGAAGCGCCCAAAGCGGTCGGCAAATGATCGTCCAAAGCGCTCTCAATACCTAATCTCTTGGCCATCTCTAAAATTCGCGGGTCTAGCCGGCATTTTCCGGCTTGAGCAGTCCAAACGGCAGGTCGGTTAATAGATTGCGCGATAGCGAAACGCCTTGTATAACTCCATGCGCCAAATTTTTTCTCATCAAAATTTCTTGGCGCCCAATAAGTCCACTGGCCCGTTTTTGGATCTCGCTTGTCCTTGCAACTAATCGCGGCGTTGGAAACTGTTTCGTTCAGAAGAATATTATAAGGCTTGCCAAGCGCGATTTCTTCTTCAAATCTGGTGACGTACACAATCGGCTTGAAAGCGGATCCGGTCTGGCGCTTAGCCTGAACGGCGCTATTGAATTTCCGACGACCGTAATCATTTCCGCCCACCATCGCCGAAATCGCGCCTGTGCCGTTTTCTATCGCCAAAAACGCGCCCTCTGCGTCAATCGCGTTTTCTTTTTGCCTTTCGCGGTACGCCTCCAAAGTTTTTTGGACGCCCTCTTCGGCAAAAGTCTGAAGCTCCAAATCCAAAGTCAGATAAACTTTAATGCCGCGCCAAACCGTGTTTTGAAACTCTGCGTCAAAATAAAGCCCGAATTCTTTTTTTAGAATTTCGCGAGCGTAGTCTATGGCGTGCGGCGCGCGATTGCAGGATTTCTGAAACTCATTGGTCACAAGAATTTCTTCTGCCAAAGCCTTGTTTAGATCTTCTTCCAAAATTGCCTCTTCTGTCAAAGCCTTTTTTAAGACGTTGTCGCGGCCGATCTTAGCTGCCTCGCGATGCTTAATTGGAGAAAATCTCGCAGGCGCGTGAATCATCCCTGCCAGCACCGCGGCTTCCGAATAAGAAAGTCCGCTGGCGCGCTTGTTGAAATAAAGACGGGCAGCCGCCTCCACGCCGATTCTTTGATGCCCAAGCGGGACCTCATTTAAATAAAGTAGGAAAATCTCGTCTTTGCTGAATTTTTGAATTAAGCGGCTGGCCAGCACAAGTTCTTTTAACTTTCTTGCGACGCTACGCGACTCGCGCTCTTCCGGAGAGAGCAGCTGTTTAACCAATTGTTGCGGAATAGTTGATCCGCCCTCCACAATTTTTCCGGCTTTTATGTCTTCAAGAAGCGCCCTGGCAATGGCTCGAAGATCAATAGCTAAATCGCGCTCGTAAAATCTCCTGTCCTCAACAGCCAAAATCACGCGCGCAATAGGCGCGCTTTTTAGATCAATATCGCTAGTCGAAAGCACATCGCGCCATTCCTCCGGCTTAGCCACGCAGTTTAAAATCTCGCCGTCTTTCGCGAAAAAATAACTTGTCTGATAGGGTTTGTATTCTTCAAAACTGCTGAAATTCGGAAGTCCAAGCCACCAAGTCCAAACCTGCCAGCTAAAAACCCACGGCCAGAAAAAATAGAGAAAAATGCCGCCAAAAATTCCCAAAACTGTTGAAGCTAGGAGCGCGCTCCAAATCCATCGCAAAATCCGCTGCATGGGCCTATTTCAATCTGCCTAAATGCTACGCCGAAAGGCGCGTTTTTTCAAGGCCTTGAGAAAAATTAAAAAGGCTCGTAATTTCACGAGCCTTTTGCTTATTTTTTTACCAGCTTTTTTTACCAGCTTCCGGACGCTCCTCCGCCGCCGAAGCCTCCTCCTCCGAAACCCCCACCTCCACTATCGGAAGAACTAGAACTGCCGGATGACCATGTAAATCCTCCGGATGAATATCCGCTACCGCCGGAAGAATAGCCATCACTCTCCATAATAGCCGTCACAACCAAAAAAATAACCACAATGATAACGATTGCTATAAGCACAATCACCCACAAAGGCAAGCCTTCTTTTGCCGGCGGAGCGTTTTTGCGCTCCTCTAATCTTTCCTGATAAGGTTTTTCTCCCAATTGCTGTAAAACCCCCGCGACGCCGGCGACAACTCCATCGGCCATCCTGCCCTCTTTAAAAAGCGGGATGATTTGGTCGCGGATAACTCTGCCGGCTTGGGAATCCGTAAGATCCGGCTCAAGACCGTAGCCAACCTCAATTCTCACCTTGCGTTCATTCGGCGCCACCAACAAAACCACGCCGTCATCTTTTTTCTTATTGCCAACGCCCCACTTGCGAGCAAGGCCGATTGTGTAATCTTCAACACTTAGGCCCTCAAGCGATGGCACTGTAACCACCGCAATTTCTATAGAAGTTTGCTCCTTATATGTGCGAAGCTCGGTTTCCAACTTCTTAGCAGTGTCCGCGGGAAAAATCTTGGCAAAATCATTAACATGGCCTACGAAATTCGGATATTTTACATCAGCGCCGGCAAGGCCGAACAAAAATAAAACCGCGAGCAAACTAGAAAACAAAGTTTTTATTTTCATCTTCAATCCCCCACAATCGGTTTGTCCGGAAGCTCATCCACATCATCTAGTTTTTTCGGGAAAAATTCGGCGAGCCTTTTACCTACCTCGGCTACCGCTTCGCAGATGCCTTGTGTGTAACGCTCTTCTTGAAAATGAGCGCTCGTTCCTACCGCCAACACGTCCCAATAAGCTTGACGGACTTTCGCGTGAATGCCGTCATCTCCCCAAATCATAAATTTTTTCACCTCCAGCACCAGTAAAATGATGACGCCGGTTTTATCGCGAGTTTTATCCAACCCATGCTTCACAAAATCCCGCTTAACTTGCTCGTGCAGATTGTTTTTTAAATCCTCGTCGTAATGCGAACGGATTACAACCCGTATCTCTCCGGAAGTATTTTTTTCGGCCTCCATGGTCGCCGCTTCAATCTCGCTAAAATCTTTTTCAGAAAAAA
>CAYIFM010000019.1:7933-9498 GCA_964362705.1 uncultured Candidatus Saccharibacteria bacterium
TTTTCGGCCTCCATGGTCGCCGCTTCAATCTCGCTAAAATCTTTTTCAGAAAAAATCATTATTACTTGCCCTCCTCTTTGAAAACTTCCGGCGCTTTCTCCGCGCCTTCTTGGGCTTTAAATAGTGGTTTCGGCTGAAAATTAAAAACCATGGCAACAATGTTAGCCGGGAAAACTTTGATGGTTTTATTGAACTCATTGGCAGTGGTATTATAATCTTTTCTCGACACCGCTATTCGGTTTTCTGTTCCCTCAATTTGCGTCATCATGTCCTGCACCGGCCCTACGGCTTTAAGATCGGGATACTTCTCAACCGTAACCATAAGCCTGGAAAGCGCGCCGGAAAGGCCATCCTGCGCCTGCTGAAATTTCTGCAAAGTCTCCGGAGTCAGCTGATCCGCTTTCAAAGTTACTTTTGTGGCTTCCGCACGGGCTTTGATTACGCCTTCCAGCGTGCCCTGCTCATGCTTCATATAACGATTAACCGTGCGGGCAATGTTAGGAATCAGATCAAGCCTTCTCTGATACTGATTTTCCACCTGCGACCATCTCTCGGCCGCGTCTTCATTCAGCCTGGTCATCCGATTGTATGTCGCGATCCCGTATATACCGACGGATGGCACCGATGCCACTACCACGGCCATAACCACCAAAAGCACCAATAAAGCTACTCCGCCTCTGTTTCCCATGTTCTCTCCTTTCTCCTGTCAAATTTCCTCTGTCTGTATTCCTAGCATAAACACATAAATTTTGTCAATAGCATTATGCACTTTAGTAGAACAGGTTAGAACCTCTCTCGTTGTAAAAATTTATGCTAAATGGTAGTTTAATACTAGCAAGTTCTTGAACAAAATTTGAATGAGGAGAGCGCAATGAAACAATACAAGGTATGGAAACATGGAAAAATCATTGCAACGCCATATCCGGGGTTATACGCAGGCATAACCACGATGAAAATTTTCGGCCGCCTCACGTGCAAAAGCGGAATGATGGCGAAAAAAGAACATCGCATTTTTTTCCACACATGGGAAAATGCCCTTGAAGCGGGATTCAGGCCTTGTAAAAACTGTAAGCCGGAAAAAATTGAATGTGACCACATGCCTTTTGGCCTAACTGGCGGTTATGCATTAGCACTAACCGGAACACCACGAGGAAAGATCAGGGTTTCTTGCGCTCTTTGTGATAAACTTTTAGGGTATGCCCGAAAAGACGAAAAAGGAAATATCAGGTGGAAAGATGGTTTCATCATCTCTCACGAAAAATTAGCTGAAATAAACACTTAATAATACTCGCCCGCATTTGCGGGCTTTTTTGTTAGAACCTCTATAAAATATTGAAAAGATCCTTTCTTTTTCAGAAGAAATTCTTATTAGCGCCGGGAGTAGTTCTCTTTCCCCGTATGCGAAAAGTAACCATGTTAGAACCTCCGGTTTTTCTGAAATTCAAACAACGATTGATACGCTAGAGCATGAAAAGTTTCATTCTGTGCGGAATGCGGGAATCGGACCCGCGCCTATTGCTTGGGAAGCAATCATTCTGCCACTAAACTAATTCCGCGTTTCTTTT
>CAYIFM010000020.1:0-9188 GCA_964362705.1 uncultured Candidatus Saccharibacteria bacterium
CAATATAAAGGTAAAAATCCTGCCGCTCCGCTTCCGGCCTGTCAACGCGTGAAAGCGAGGCCATTAAAATTTTGCCCACCATGATAAGGCCGAGCAAATTGGCGTTAAGTTCCCCAAGCTTGCCTTTAGAGAGGTTGAGAAACAATATTTTTTTCTGGTCCATCACATCGCGCAAATTGAAAGCTGATTTTTGCTGGGCGATGATCGGGCGCATAATGTCGTTGGACAAAAACCCGTCAAATTTGCTGACGACGTAAGTCGCCATATTGGCGATGGACTGCTCTCCAGTGGTTTTTTCGGCCATTTGCCTCCAAAAAGTCTCAACGACTATATTTTTTGAACGCGAAAGCTTGTATTCGCGAAAGGCTTTGTCCGCGAAAACCCGCTGAATTTCAAGCAATGTACTGCCCGACTCCGGATCTTCCATAACAAGCATTGCCGCGTTTCTGAAATATTGCTCAAACATCGGCCCGCCAGCTACGGACATATTAAAAAGTTTGTTAAAAATTTCAAGAAGTTCGTTTACTATCAAACTTTTTTGCTCCGGATACCTTGGGTCAAATTCCAGCATATTTAATCCCATAGGGCGGGAGATATCTCCGGGATCAAAATAAATAACATCCTCCGCCCGCTCTTTGGGGATAAGCGGCAAAATTTTTTCTATCAAATCTCCGTGCGGATCAATAACCGCGACTCCTTCGCCGGCTTTAATATCCTGCTCTATCATATTTTGCATAAGCACAGACTTGCCGGTTCCGGTCTGCCCTATTATATAAAAATGCCTTCTCCTGTCGTCTTTTTTGATGCTCACTTCTGTCTCTTCGCCTCTAAAAGAGCTTTTGCCGATAAGTACGCCTTCGCGGGGAAGATTCACGGGCGGAGTCGCTTCCCTTGCCTTAAGGGTGCGCACCATGGGCGCGGCTTTTTTAAGATACGGGAAATGATAAATGCTCGCGATCTCCTCAACATTTAATTTTAAAATATTGCTTTCGTCAAACGTCCTGAAAGCAAACTGTTCTATCAGCCACCTCAACTTTCTTCCGGAAAGTTCTTTGAAACGCAGGCTGTTTCCTTCCGGATTTGAAAATTGCAAAAAAGCCGACCCTAAGCCGCGAAGTATGCCGTCAGCCTCCATAAGGGCTTTGGCGGAAGAAAGCAGCCTTATATTGCACTCGAACACAACCTTGGAGGCTTTTTCTTCAAGAAGCTTGGCGACTTCCTCGTCGTAAGCCGCCGATTTTTTTTCGTCAGCTTTCTTCTTTGAAAAAAACAGGGCGTCAAATAAATGCCAGACGCCTTTTCCGCCCAAAGCTTCTTTTTTTGATTTTCCTTCCTTAATTTTTTGGGCCGCAGCGTGCGCCCGTTTTTTTACGTCTTCGGCGCCCTTCCGCAAAACAATCTGCAAGGCCGCGCCTTCGCCGAATTTTTTTATTTTTGAAAACGCCGCGGTGATTGTTTCCAAAGCATCTCCGCCGATTTTCTGGTAAGTTTTAACCGGCAAAAGCTCGGAGTCGGACGTTTCGATTATCCCGCCGGCGGAAGCGCCTTCCAAATTAAAAATATTATAATCTAAAACCCGCTCAATTTTTGCGTCCGGGTACGCTCCGTGAAGCTGGTTTTGAAGCAGAACTTCGTAAGCTCGCGGGAAAGCGACATAAAAAAAGATTTCGCTTCCGCGGTTATGCGAGGCAATCTCTAAAGTAATTTGCGGATTTCCGAAGAACTTCCCGGCTAAACCTTTTCTCTGGATCGAGCCTAAGCCCGTGAGAAAATTTTCCATCTTTAAAATAAAGTCTTTCAAAGCTTGCGTATCGCCGGCCTTCTCTTCTTTCGATTCCGGCAAACTCACTAAATAAAGCCCGAGGCTCAATCCGGAGCTTGCGCCGCGCAGACGTTTTTCTTTCGCAAACCAGAAAAGAGATATCAACCAAAGTAAAATGGCTAAAAAAATAAGCGCCGCCCAATAAAAAGTCGCGGGGTTCATTTAAGCTTTCTGGATTCCAAAAGTTTTTCGTAATATTTATCCGCCAAAGCGTCGTGAAATTCGTCCAAAATGTGGGGGTTTTTTAGGGAATTCGCGATCTTAATAGCCGAATTCAATCCCTTGGCCAACGCGAGGCCTATTAATTCTTCTATTATATGCGCGTGTTCCTTCTCTTTTAACTGATAGGCGGCTTGCTGGGCATCGTAATCAGAAATCGCACCGACGGTGCCGTCTAGGCCGGCCGGCGGAGGTGTCGGCGAGCTTATGGCCTCTTTAAGCACGTCGTGAAAAACCTCCTTTTCCGGCTTGGTTTCCCCGCGCGTTTCTAACTCCTTTTTCCGCGCCTCCAGTTCCCTTTCCAGCCATTTGATTTCTTCGTGGATTGATTCTTGAGCCATATGGTTATCATACCATGCTATAATTAAATTATGAAAAAAGCCGTTTATTGGCTGATTTTAATCCTTTTAATTGCCGCTTTTTTTCGGTTTTGGGATTTACCCGATACTCCCCCGGGGCTTTGGGCGGACGAAGCCATAAACGGCACAAACACTATTCAGGCGCTTGAAACAGGCGCGTGGAAGGTTTTTTATCCGGAAAATTTTGGGAGAGAAGGATTATTTATAAATATCCAAGCGTTATTCGTGAAAGCTTTTGGACACGAGCCCTGGGTTTTGAGATTGCCTTCGGCAATTTTTGGCTTGCTTACGGTCTTGGGGCTTTATTTGATGACGCGCGAGATATTCGGCGAAAAAATCGCGTTATTCGCCGCTTTTTTTCTGGCAACTTCATTTTGGCATATTAATTTTTCGCGAATGGGGTTCCGCGCTATCATGGCGCCGTTTTTTTTGGTATGGGCGTTTTATTTTTTATTTTTAGCGATGCGAAAACAAAAAGAATGGATTTTCGCCATGGCCGGGCTTGTTTTCGGGCTTGGGTTTCATACTTACATTGCCTACCGCATAGCGCCGATTATCGCAATTTATCCGCTTTGGCGATTTTATAAAGATTGGAAAAAAGGCGGCGTAAAAAATATCTGCGCGCCGTGCCTAATCGGCCTTTTTATTTTTATGGCGATTTTGGCGGCGCTTCCGCTCCTTTGGTACTACGCTCAAAACCCGGTAGACTTTTTAGGAAGAACATCGGCTATTTCTATTTTTAATGTGTCAAATCCTTTGGCGCAATTTTCTGAAAATTTAGTAAAAACTTTGGGAATGTTTAATTTTGCGGGAGATTTTAACTGGCGGCACAATTTGGCCGGCGCACCCCAGCTTTGGTGGCCGGTCGGAATTTTATTTTTAGTTGGCATCTGGCTTTCCATAAAAAAATTGCGATGGCCGAATAATTTTGTGCTCTCGTGGTTCGCGGTAATGATTTTGCCAGTCGTGCTTTCCAATGAATCTCTGCCTCACGCGCTCCGGGCAATTATTTTAATTCCTCCCGCGATGATTTTCGCGGCTTTAGGGCTTGATTGGTTTTGGGAAAATATCAGACCGCGGCTTAGAATTTTTATTTTTATTTTTTTGGCATCTGCCGCGATCCAGGCTTACAGCCAGTATTTTCTCCGCTGGGCGCCGAATTTTAACGTATATCAGGCTTTCCAAGCCGATATTGCGGAAAAAGCGCGTTGGCTAAATCAAGAACCACGAGACATTAAAAAATACGTGATTACCGACTCGGTTGACATGGTAGACACTGACGGCACGCCCATGTCTTTCCAGCCGATTGTTTTTATCACCGACACTTTTTATCCCAACAAACAAGCTGAAAAAAATATTTATTATATTTCTCTAAAAAATCTTGACTCCGTAGATTGCTCAAGACAGTGTATCTTTGTGCCGGTGGAATACCGTCCTTCTATTTTTAAAAACATTAAACAAAAAATCCCGGGCGCGGTCTTAGACGCGTCCCCGGGTTTTATAATAGTAAGAAAATAATAGTGGAAAAATACGCAAATTATTTGGCAGTTTTGACGCTCGTAGTAATGTTCGGGCTGATGCTTGGCTCAAGCTGGAATGATTCAGCTATTTTTGACGAGGTGGCGCATATTTCGGCAGGATATACTTCGCTTGCGCAAAAAGACGGCAGATTGAACCCAGAACATCCGCCTCTCTTAAAAGATCTGGCCGCGTTGCCGTTGATGTTTTTAAATCTGAAAGAAAATATTACAGAGCAGCCTTTCTGGACGATAGAAAGCGTAAACGACCGCCAATGGGCAGCCGGCAATTATCTTTTATATGAAACAGGCAACAATGCTGACCAAATTCTTTTCTGGTCGCGCCTGCCGATGATTTTGCTTACGATACTTTTTGGCTGGATTTTATTTTTATGGGTCAAAAAACGTTATGGCGTGAAAACGGGGCTGCTCACCTTATTTTTCTTTGCCGTCT
The DNA here is from genome assembly GCA_964362705.1 of uncultured Candidatus Saccharibacteria bacterium. Classification (GTDB taxonomy): domain Bacteria; phylum Patescibacteriota; class Minisyncoccia; order UBA11713; family 2-01-FULL-45-33; genus CAYIFM01. The sequence goes on from CAYIFM010000020.1 coordinate 4,372, forward strand.
CCCCCACTTTTTTGGCGCACGGCAGGTATGTCACTACTGATGTCGGCGCGACTTTCGGATTTTTCTTGGGAATTATTTTCTTTTTGAAATTTTTGGAGCAAAGAGATAAAAAATCGCTTATTTATTGCGGGCTTATTTTCGGCTTAGTCAATCTTTTTAAATTTTCATTATTTTTGCTCGCTCCGCTTTATCTGATTTTAGGTTTTCATTGGGTTTGGTTTAAATATCCCAAAGCAACTTACGAATTCGCCAAGCTCATCGGCCAGATTTTTTTAATATGTCTTGTGGGGCTTGCCGTGATTTCTTTCGTTTATATCTGGCAAATTTGGAATTACCCGGCGGAGCAGCAGATAAAAGACGCGCAATATATTCTTTCCGGTTATAAGTATCCAGCCTTGGCTAAACTTGATTTTTTGCTTGCGGAGAATCGCTTAACTCGCCCGCTTGGACTTTATCTTCAGGGTTTTTTGATGGTCGCGCGCAGAACCGCCGGAGGCAACACAGCTTATTTTATGGGCGAAGTTTCATCAAAAGGCTGGTGGTCTTATTTCCCGACCTTGGCGTTACTTAAAGAACAGCTGGGACTTTATGTTTTAGCCCCTTTAGCTCTTTTTTGGACACTTAAAAACCGAGTAAAACCGGATTTTAATTCTCGTTCGGCTGTAATTTTTATAATTTTTTACTGGGCAACTTCCATGGCTAATCCTTTGAATATCGGTGTCCGGCATGTTTTGCCGACTTTCCCGTTTATTTATTTGCTTGTCGCGCTAGGAGTCACAAATTTCAAACAGCGTATTTTTACGGCCCTCATAATGATTTGGATGCTTGCGGAAATTATTTTCGCTTTCCCCTTTTATCTTTCTTATTACAACGAACTTGGCGGCGGATTGCAAAGCGGATATAAAATCGCCACGGATTCAAATTACGACTGGGGGCAGGATTTAAAGCGCCTGCGCGACTGGACTTCTAAAAACGATGTGTCAAAAATTTATCTGGATTATTTCGGCGGAGGCTCTCCAAAATATTATTTGGGAGAAAAATACGAAGGCTGGTGGTCGTCCTTCGGGCAGCCGCCTTCAGGATCATATTTTGCCGTATCTTTAAATTCACTGGCAGGATCGCAAGCCCGGCCCATTGGCGACATCGTCATAAAACCGGAGGGTTCTTAATCTTGGCTTAAAGGCAAAACCCCAATCGCCCGCGCCGGAAGCTCGATTCTAATTTATCGTTTTTAGTTTATAAAACGCCTTGTTTCCAAACCGAAAATCTACGTATTCCAGCCTGTTCCTGCCGTCTTTTATTTTCTCCTCTAAAAGCAGCTTGAAATCGGAAAAAATTTTTTGCGGGTCGGAGCTTAGTGAGACATAGATAAACCATCCTTCTTTCAAAAAGATTTTTGCGTCCGCGGCATTCGACTCTTGAAATTCAATTTTATTCGCTTCTGCCTCAATGTTTTTTAGATAATCAAAAGCTACGCGCAAAAATCTGGCTTGCGATTCATCTAAAACGTTCTCACCCAAGCGCCTTGTAGCGGCCGAGGCGCCCACGATGACAATTTCCGGAAGCGGGTTTTCGCTAAATTTTGGAGCAATATCCGCAAGGATTCCGAACTCGTTTACGTAAAAACAATCTTCTTTCGAACAAAAAATAAGCCAGGGTTTGGTTTTCGGGAAACTTATAATCAGCGTTTTCGGAAATTTTTTCTCGACAATGGCTAAGCCGAAACCGTCAGTTCTGAGCAAATCAACGATCTTGGCGGTAGAGACCAAGAAAAAATTGCCGGCCGGCAAAAAGAACATATTTTTCTCACCCAACCTACGTGAAATTTTATTTTTTAAAATTAATTCGTTAGAATAATTTTTAATATCGATGTTTTTAATTCTCAAAAACGGCGCCCAAAATAATCCCCACGCCGCGAGTAAGAATACTGCCAAAATAAACGCTCCGATAATAATTTTCCGTAAAAATACCGCTCGTCTTTTTTGCCTATAGTAGGCTTTTAAATCCATCTATATTTTTTCTTTACCAAAATATTTTCGCAGCGCCTCCGGGATTTGTATGGCGCCATCACCTTCTTGGTGATTTTCCAAAAGCGCTTCCAAAATCCGCGGCGTGGCAATCGCCGTGTTGTTTAAGGAATGCGCGAGATGAATCTTGCCGGCGGAATCTTTATATTTAATATTCAGCCGCCTCGTTTGAAAATCGTGAAAATACGACGCAGAATGGGTTTCGCGATACTTATTCTCGGCAGGAATCCAACCCTCAATATCGTATTTTTTTACCTGCCCCAGGCCCAAATCTCCACCGCAATTTACAACCACGCGGTAAGGAATTTCGAGCGCCCGCATAATTTCTTCTGAATTTTTTGTAAGCTCCTCGTGCCACTTCACGGATTCCATATGATCCGCTCGGCACAAAACCACCTGCTCTACTTTGAAAAATTCATGGACCCTAAAAATACCCTTGGCGTCTTTGCCGTAACTTCCGGCCTCGCGCCTAAAACACGGCGAAAAAGCAACGTATTTTTTCGGCAAATCTTCTTCTTTTAAAATCTCATCCGCGTGGTAACCCATCATCGGAACTTCGGCGGTCCCTGAAAGATAAACATCATCTTGTGTTTTATAAACGTCTTCCTCCGCTTGGCCGGCCAAGCCGACCCAGCCCGTGCCGACCATGTTTTCTCTTCTTACCAAAACCGGGGCTAAAAAAGGCGTAAAGCCTTTTTTTACTAAAAAATCAAGAGTAAATTGCCAAAGCGCCATGGATAAAAGAGCGGCGTCTCCTTTTAAAAAGTATCCGCGGAACCCGGAAACTTTCGCGCCGCGTTCAAGGTCCAGCATATCGCGCGCTTGCATCAGATTTAGATAATTTTTTCCGTGCTCAACTTTTATCTCGCCCCATTTGCGGATTTCCTGGTTCTCCGCGTCCGACTCCCCTTCCGGCACGGATGGATCCGGCACATTTGGCACCTGCAGCATCAGCTCGTCAAATTCACCTTCAACCGCTTTTAATTCAAATTCTTTGTGAGACAATTTGTCTTTTGAAAGCTTTGCTTCTTCGGAGACTCCTGTGAATTTTTTATGTTCCTGTCTTAGCGCGTCAACTTCCTGAATCAGCGCGCGCCTTTTTTCATCCACTGCCAAAAGCCGGTCAATATCAACAATCATGCGCTTCTTCCTCGCCGCTTCTTTGATTAAATCCTTATTTTCCCTGATAAATTTGATGTCTAGCATAAATTTATTCTATAACTTTAAGCCCATAACTCCAAATCTTACACAAAATCTTACGAGGTTGAACCTCATAAGATTTTGTGTAAGTATATATTTATGAAAAAACCGCCATTTGTGAACGGGTCAATATATCATATATATAACAGAGGCGTAGAAAAGAGAAAAATTTTTCTAGACGAAAAAGATCGTTTCAGGTTTATACACGATCTTTACGAATTTAACGACGAAACTCCGGCAGAAAATATTTACTATAAACAAAAGTGCTTAAACTCTTACGAGGTTGAACCTCATAAACATAAGCACAAAAGAGAAATGCTGGTAGATATTATTGCTTTTTGCCTAATGCCAAACCACTTTCATTTTCTAATCAGACAACGGCGCGAAAACGGCATTATCAAATTTATGCAAAAGCTCGGTACTGGCTACGCTATGGTTTTTAATCAAAAATATGAACGCGTTGGCCCATTGTTTCAAGGCAGATTTAAAGCCGTTTTAATTGAAAATGACCGCCATTTTTTGTTTATTCCTCACTATATACATTTAAATCCTTTGGATATTAAATTTCGAGAATGGAGAAATGGGAAAATCAAAAATTTCGAACAAGCGTTTAAATTTTTAAATTCATATAGATGGTCTAGCTATTTAGATTTTACTGGGCAGAAAAATTTTCCCTCTATTATATCCAGCCAACTTTTCCATGAATTATACGGCGCGCCGCATGAATACGAAAAATCTATTAAAGAATGGATAAAAGATGCGCAAATTGATGATGCCATTCCAGCCGAAATTCTAACCTTACGAGGTTGAACCTCATAAGATCGTACACTACGGTGCAAGTATAACTTCTACGGTTCTTGTCGCCGCCGCGCTGTTCCCTGCGCTGTCGGCCGCGGTATATAAAATTATATGCGTCGTAGTGGTTGAAGTGTCCAGCGAAAGCCCCGCGCCTTGGGAAAGTGCCGGTCCGCCGTTTAATGAGGCGGTATAGCCGAGGTTTTGGTCAATATTATCCGTGACGGTCACGCCAAAGTCGGCGTAAGTCGCGCCGACATTTATTGTCGCCGGATTGTTGCCTAAAATGGTAATTGTGGGAGGAATTGTGTCTGTCGGGGCGGGCGGGGTTGAAGAGGCGCTGGGAGCGGAAGGCGTGAAAACGCACGCTCCGGACACGGAAACTATCTGTCCGGATTTCATTTTCAAACAATACGGCGTTCCCGTGTCTTCATCATAAATCGTAATTCCTTGCGGGCTGGTTACGGTCAGTTTCTGGGTTTCAATTTCCCGCGCAATCAGTTTTCCGTTCTCATCAACGCTCCACAATCCCGATGCGGAGAGAATTCTTTGGACGTTCACGATATCTTTATTGTCCATATCCAAAGCGTAAGAAGTTTTTACCCGACCCGTGGCTTGGTCAACAATCCAGCCGCCCGTTCCGCCCGCCGCAATTTCCGAATCAAGTTTGGAATATCCCAAATTCACGAACACTAAAATTTTGCCGGTGTAAGAGGCGGCGTCTCCGGTCGTTGTCGCGATTGTCCCGTCAAACGGTTCCAGCGCGATCCCGACTGTCTGCCCCGAATTCGTCGC
>CAYIFM010000021.1:0-8738 GCA_964362705.1 uncultured Candidatus Saccharibacteria bacterium
CCGACCATAGCCGTCAGCCATCATCCGGGGGGCAAACCTCCTATTTAAAACCCCAAAAACCAGCGGTTGTTGTGGAGCGCGGCAAGAAACTAATTAATGCCACAAAAAAATCTTTGGAAATTGGAATAGCAGAAGTCCGCGCGGGAGCGTGTATCGGAGACATTGGTTTTGCGATTCAAAAATATTTGGAGGGCGAGGGGTTTGGCGTTGTGCGCGAGCTTGTGGGGCATGGAGTTGGGAAAGCAGTCCACGAAGATCCGGAAATTCCGAATTTTGGCAAAAAAGGAACTGGACCGGAGTTGGTTGAGGGTATGGTTATCGCTTTGGAGCCAATGGCAACCGACGGCTGATATAAAGTAAAACTTTCCAAAGACGGCTGGACTTGGCTAACCCGCGACGGCTCCCGCTCCGCTCATTTTGAACATACTTTGGCGGTGGCAAAAAATGGGGTGGAAGTTTTGACAAAAATTTAATCGACTTTATTGCCGACCGTAATAGTAGGCGACAGCGAAGGAAAAAATCACTAGAACGCCAAAGACTATATAGAGTATTGTATCTGTAGTCATATTATTTTTGCTGTTTACTTAATTTGATACCTATAAAAAACAGGATAAGCCCCATAATAACTATTCCTATGTATGCGATAATCGGGTTCATAATTTTGTAATAACTTCCATAGATTCATGTTAAGCAACCCAGCACTTTTGGTCAAGGGATTGCGGCCCATCAAAAATAGCTCCCGCTCCGCTCATTTTGAGCATACGGTTGCGGTAACTCGCGAAGGTGCGGAAGTGTTGACGAGGATCTAAACTTTGCTATTATTAGCTTATGCGTAAAATTGATCTACAAAACGTGGTTTGGAAAGAGGGCAAGTATTATGTTGCCCAATGTTTGAATGTTGACATTTCTAGCTTCGGCAAAACCAAAAAGGACGCTTTGGCCAATTTGCAAGAAGCTCTGGAACTTTATTTTGATGGAGCTAAAATATCAGATTTGCTGAAAGTGGAGCAGCCGACTATTGTGAAGCGCCAACTTCAGCATGTCTAAATTTTATTTTTCAGACGACATCATCAAAGTCCTTCGCAGAAAGGGCTTTGATTTTATTTCTCAAAAAGGGAGCCATATGAAATTTCAAAACGCAAATTTGTTGTTGACCGTTATTATTCCAGCTAGCCGCAAAGAAATTCCTATCGGCACTTTCAGATCAATTTTAAGACAATCCAAATTAAAATTAGAAGATTTTTAATAGCTCGCTCCAGACGGCTGGACATGGATAACCCGCGACGGCTCGCGAGCGGCGCACTTTGAGCATACTGTGGTGGTAACCAAAGAAGGGGCGGAGGTGTTGACAAGAATATAGCAAGCATGCTTAGCTTCAGAAAGAGGTCTGAAAGGAGAATGCGATGAAAACATTCAGAAGCCGTCAGGATTTTTGGAATTGGCAGATACAGAAATTGCTAAAAGGCGACATGCTTAATGCCTCGGGACTTAGTCGAGACGAGTTTACCGACCACCTCGATCTGTTAAAAGGCGCTTTTTTAAACTCCGACGGAGAGCGCGACATGATTATCGTGCCGCCATCGATCGTTTCTCTTACGGCCAAAATGAGGCTGGTTACCTTAAAAAGAAAGCGCGGATACTGCTATATCCGCCCTTGGGAAATTCAAAAAGAAATTCTAACGCCAGCCAATTTCTACCTCGCTCTAGACGTTGAGGACGGCCAAAAAATGCTCGGCAAGAGCGCAGACCGTTGCGTTGAGTTGTTCCACCAAAAACGGCGCTCGGAATTGGTTGCGAATGAAGGAGCCATGATAGCCTACTATTGGCCGGAAGTATTGCTTGATCGCAATATTGATCTACCTGGCTCTCGCCACGGCGCCGACCTGGTCGCGGATTTGTGGCTCAACGAGGGCAGGCCTGAGCTCAGCTGGGACGGCTCGGGCAACTCGCATTCGGGGTGGGGCTCGGCCTCTTGCGGTAGTAGAGTTGGCCTTTGAGTTTTGTTTGCTCGGCGCTTTTGAAAATTTGATTTTTGGATTCCGATTTTTCCGGCGGCCACTCGGCCGCTTTTTTGTTTTTATGTTAAAATGATCTCATGTCTAAGCCGGATGTTTATTTATCTGTGATTATCCCCGCATATAACGAGGCGGAGAGGCTGCCGAAAACCTTGCGGAGGTTTGATGAATATTTCGCCGCGCAGGCGTATAGCTATGAAATTTTGGTGGTGAATGACGGATCGCGCGATAATACGGCGGAAACAGTGAAAAAAATGGCTGGCGAAATCAAAAATCTGCGGTTGATAGATCGCGGGAGAAACATGGGCAAGGGTTATTCTGTCCGCGAAGGGATGCTTGCCACTTACGGCAAAATTCGCCTTTTTGCCGACGCGGATAATGCCACGGATATTGCCCACTTTGATAAAATGCGCGCGTTTTTTGATAGTGGTTACGATATCGTGATTTGTTCGAGAGACAAAAAAGACGCCCAGGGCGCCAAGCAAGCCGTGGCGCAGGTCTGGTGGAAGCGCGCGCTGGGAAACATGGGTAATTTATATATTCAATGGATGGCGGTTCCGGGAATTTGGGATACCCAATGCGGTTTTAAGGCGTTCCGCGATTACGCCGCCGAAAAAATTTTTTCCACGGCAAAAATAAACAGATGGGCTTTTGACGTGGAAGCCCTGGCGCTTGCCAAGCATTTCGGGTACAAAATCGGAATCATTCCGGCCAATTGGATCAACGATCCGCGCTCTAGCGTAAAATTTACGGCGTATTTCCGCGCCCTTTGGGAGGTTTTTAAAATTAGAAGATCGCTAAATAAGTTAAAAATTTAATTTATGAAGCCTACCATAGAATTTCGAAAAGATTTAGTCTCGGGAGACTGGGTTTTGGTTTCTACCGGCGTTCGGAAAAAGCCTGTATTTTTCAAGCGCCGCGAAGAAAAACCACTTCCCAAATCAAAGTGCCCCTTTGATAATTTTAAAAAATATAAACAGGAAAAGGTTTTGCTTTGGATGCCGAAACCGGGCGGCAAAGACATGAAAGACTGGTGGATTCAGATTTTTCCGAATAAGTATCCGGCCGTGGCGAGTTCCCGAATCTGTCCGCCGCTAGAAAAATGCGGTATTCACGAAAAGAAGATCGGGGTTGGATTTCAGGAAGTTGTCGTGACAAAGTCTCACGAAAGGCACTTCGCGCTTATGACTTTAGGCGAGCTAAACTTGGTTTTGGAAGCCTATCAATCAAGATACCAAGCGCTCGCCAGCGAACCGTGCGTGGATTATATTCTGATAATCCATAACCACGGCGCAAGATCCGGAGCTACGGTGCCGCATCCGCATTCCCAGATTTTTGCTATCCCCATAATTCCTCCTGACGTGAGAAGAAGCTTGGAGGGTTCTAGAAAATATTTTCATGAACATAAAAGGTGCGTCCATTGCGAAATCTTAAAAAGTGAATTAAAAGAAAAAGAGCGCGTCATTTACCAAAATAAGCATTTTGTAGTTTTGGCTCCATACGCCTCGCGCGCCGTTTACGAGACGAGGATTTTCCCCAAATTTCACGAATCTCGTTTTGAAGTTATAGATCAAGCCCAGAGAAATGATTTGTCGGACGCAATGAGTTTTATTTTCCGAAAGATTTTTAAAAAACTCAAAAATCCAGATTATAATTTTTTTATCCACACGGCTCCCCTGAAAGAGCGCCATGCCGAGCATTATCATTGGCATATGGAGATTCTGCCCCGGGTCGCCATTTGGGGCGGCTTGGAACTTGGCACAGGAATCGACGTTGTCAAGGTTTCTCCAGAGGAAACAGCTAAACTTTTAAGAAAATGATTATTGATGCACACACGCATATTGGCCGATTGCCAAATTCCATTTTTGCTAAACTGGACTACGAAAGTATTTTGAAATTGTTGCTTAAAACAATGAAAACAAGCGGTATAGCAGAAAGCATTGTTATTGCTGATTTGCATACATACCCTAAGAGCGCAATTTTTTCTCCAAAAACCTCTATACTTTTGAATCTAACTACGGGACTAAAAAATATTCACGTTATCGGCACTATCGATGTTTTAGAGTCCAAAAAAAGCGATTTGAATTATCTCGAAAAATTATTACAGGAGCGCAAAATTGTTGGCATAAAACTCTATCCTGCATATAAATATTTTTATCCATACGATAAGATATGCTTTCCAGTTTATAAGCTTTGTCAAAAATACGATGTCCCGATTATTTTTCATTGTGGAGATACTCTGACGGTGCCCGGCAGACCCTCTGCCAAAATCAAATACAGCCACCCACTTCATATAGATGGCGTCGCCGCTGAATTTCCGGATTTAAAAATTGTTATTGCTCATATGGGAAATCCTTGGCTTGTAGATTGCGCGGAAGTTTTATACAAAAATAACAATGTGTACGCGGATATTTCCGGTTTAGTTGTTGAAGATGCTGATTTAAATTCTTCTTACGGCAAACTGATGAAAAAACGCATACAAGAATTATGTATTTATAGTTCTCCCCGCAAATTGCTTTACGGCACGGATTGGCCTTTGGCTTCAATGAAAACCTACATAAAATTTACCAAAAATTTGGGCATACCAAAAAAAGATTTAGATTATGTTTTTTATAAAAACGCGGTAGAATTATTTAAACTATGAAAAAATTGATTATAGCTAATTGGAAAATGAACCCGAAAAGTCCGCGAGACGCTCTGCGTCTGGCCGGCGAAGTAGAGCGCGGAATTAAAAGTATCAAAAATGTTGAGGTTGTTCTTGTGCCGCCGTTTATATATTTATCGATTATTAAAAACGCGATATCTTTAAAAATTGGAGCGCAAGATGTTTTTTGGGAACGCGAAGGCGCCTATACAGGCGAAATATCTCCTTTGCAGCTCAAAGCATCGGGTATCAAATATGTTATTGTCGGGCATTCCGAAAGGCGCGTGCTTGGAGAAACCAATGAAATGACCGGAAAAAAAATTCTGGCGGCCTTGGCCCTAAATATAAAACCCGTACTATGTGTTGGGGAAAAAGAAAAAAATGCCGATGAAGTTTTTCCGCGCATTATCCGGGAAGAGCTTCGGGAAGGGCTTCGAAATATAAAAAAATCTTTGCTTAAAAACTTAATTATAGTCTACGAGCCGATTTGGGCGATAAGCGGCTCGCGCGGAAGCCGAGCCGACACGCCTCAAAACGTTTATGAGATGTCAATTTTGATAAAGCGCGAGCTTTATCGCATGCTCGGCAAAAATATCGCGTCGCAAATCCCCATTCTTTACGGCGGATCCGTTGATGACAAAAATGCCGCCGATTTTATCAAAGACGGCGCGGTCGACGGGCTTTTGGTGGGCGGCGCTAGCCTAAACGCCAAAAAATTTGTAAGAATAGTAAAAGAAGCGGCGAAATTATGAAAAGAGCGCTTTTGAGGGTTGATTTTAATTTTCCTTTTGAATACCGTGTTTTAGAAACATTGCCTACTATAAAACAGGTTCTTAAGAGGGGTGATATGGTTGTTTTGGCGACTCATCTTGAAAAAAATGAGCTAATCCCGCATCTTGACGCGCTAGCCGGTTTTTTGCGGAAATTTTTCCCATCTTTGGTTTTTGTCAAAGGGCGGATTACGCGTTGCCCGCCGGATTTCTTTACAAAACAAACGAGCCGCGTTTTTTTGCTTGATAATTTGCGCTTAAATCGAGGCGAGGCTGCAAACGATTTGGGTTTTGCCAAGGCACTGGCCTCGTGGGGGGATTATTACGTAAACGATGCTTTTGCGGTTTCGCACCGCGAACATGCTTCCATTGCGTCTTTGGCAAGGCTCTTGCCGCATGAAACGGGGCTTTTAATGAAAAAAGAAATCGAAAATCTTTCTAAATTTTTTAAGCCGAGCCATCCGTTTTTGTTTATTTTGGGAGGCAAAAAGTTTGAAACCAAAGAACCGTTGATAAGACGGTTTCTGAAAACCGCGGATGCGATTTTCGTGGGCGGGGCGATTGCTAATACTTTTTTGGCAAAAAGGGGCATTTCGGTAGGAAAGTCGAAAGTGGAGGATGTAAAAATCCCAAAACAGATTTTATGGTCGTCCAAAATTATTCTGCCGGAAGATTGGGCGGAAGAAAAAAGCGTAATTTATGACGTTGGTCCCAAAACCATAAAAACCTTAAGCGCATTGGCTAAAAACGCGAAGTTTGTTTTATGGAACGGCACTTTGGGCCTTTGCGAAAAGGGATTTGAATACGGCACAAAGACTTTTGCGAAAGAACTCGGAAAATCAAAAGCGTATAAGGTTGTCGGCGGCGGAGATACGGTTGCCGCGATCCGTAAATTCAAAACTGAAAAAAACTTTGACTTTATTTCCACCGGTGGCGGCGCGATGCTGGAATTCCTGGCAAAAGGCACGCTTCCGGGGATAGAGGCCTTGAAAAGAAAATAGCGGTGTGCTAATCTTGCTTTAGATAGAGAGGAGAGAAGAAATGGTAAGACAATCGAGATATCATGTTAATGCAAAAGTAGAGCCTCGTTTAGTAAAACGCGGAGAAAGAGTCAAAATAAGCGGTAATGTGTTGACGACCAAGCTCGTCCCGGGCCACACGAAACATTTTAGTGATGGTCAACTACCTATCAAAATTCCAGATCTTCACATTCCAGAAAGTATTGTGCCGAAACAGGAAATGCGCGTGGATGTTGTGCGCCACGGTGAGAATTTAACGCCCGGCTGTGCAGCCAAGTCTCAAGACACAAAAAAGTTTACTACTGACGAAAAGGGCAAATTTAGTTTTGTATTGAGCACCAAACGCTATGTTTCTGGAAATTATCGTTTGAGGTTTTACTGCCCAGACGAGGATCCCGCCGAAATTTCTTTGCGAGAAGCCTTTGAAGTAATGCGGCCAAGTGAGTTCAGGAAACTGATTAAAGATTTGAACAAGGCGGTGGGCTGGATTTTATCTTAAAATTGCCGAGCAATCGGCTTGCGGAGAAAAACAAATTTTGATATGATTGGTCAAGATTGCAAGGGAAGGGATATTTGGCATGGCTAAGAAACAAAAGCGTGCAAGGCAACCCGGCAGTGCTATTGAGAAAATTTTGAAAAGCTTGATTAGGCTGACAACAATTCCTCGCGAGAAGTCGGTGATTAGGTGGAAAATGGACAAGGTTTTCAGCACATACCATTTCGAAACTGAGTACAAAGGCAAGATTTATGCTTTTGATGGCAGACATTTTTACGTTTATCCCTCTGGTCACGAACTGCCGCCGTGTATAAGAATCGGCGATAAAAGTGGGCCTGATGTTTTATTGAGCGTCAAGATAAGTGCTATGCCCGAATTGTTTGGTGAACTTTGGCAGCAAATATGCGGCCAACACGAAAAGGAGCTTATTGAAGATAAAATCGCTGAGATGCATGAAAATAAGACTATTGAGGCAAGACGGGAGGTGGAGCGCAAACGCGCTCTTGAAAATACAGAGAAGATTCTAAAGGATTTTGCGTGAAAACAAAATTTTTGAGCGGCTAATTGCCGCTTTTTTGTTTTTTACTTTTTACGCTATACTCAACCTATTATGGCTTGGTTTAAGGACGCGGAACAATTTAAGGCGAGTTGCGGACACGAGTTAAATGGTGCGTGGTATCCGCGCGTAACCCACATACTTTCTATAAAAGCCAAGCCCGCGCTGGACATTTTTTTCAAAGAAATGGAAAGCTACGCGGCGGCGGAGAAGGTGAAAAATAAATCCGCGGAAGAAGGAACGCTGGTTCACGAAACCATTCAGAAGTTGGCTGTTGGCGAGCCGGTAGAGGTTCCCAAAGAAATTGAACCTGCCGCGGCGGCATTTAAGGAATTTCAGGCAAAAAATCAGATTTTTTTTCATCCGGAATATGTTGAGCGTCCGGTTTGGTCAAATCTCCATCGCTATTCGGGTACTGTGGACGCGCTGGCTACCATCGGCGGGAAATTCGGCGTTTTGGATATTAAAACCTCAACCGGATTTTATCCGGAATATAATCTCCAGACAGCGGCTTATGTTTTGGCGTTGCAGGAGCTTGACCTGAGGCGCGCTCTCGCTTTGCCGCGGGACATTGAAACTCGCTGGATTTTGCGAATAGACCAGCAGAGAAAATGCCTCCGTTGCGGCGCTTCTCTTCGCGAAAAGGGCGGAAGAAACAAAGTTAGGACCGCCAGATCTAACGGCGCAAACGGCAATGGGAACGGCCATTGCGGCGCGTCGCACGAGGATCATTACTGGGGCCCGGTTGAAGGGATAGTTGAAATGCGCGAATTTCCATATTACTTCAAAGACATAAAGGCATTTTTAGCCGCCAAAACTCTCTGGGAATGGGAGAATGATTATTGGCTGAAACAAGTAGGATACTTAAAATGAAATACGACATTTATTTTCATGGTGGTTGTTTTGACGGGGCGGCGTCGGCCGCGATGTTGCTTTGGTTTTTGCGTCGGCGCGGGGATAGTTACGGAAAATTTACTCCGCTTACGCATCCGATAAATAAAAAATGGTGGAAAAAATTCAAGATGAAAAACCCCAGCGCTATTGTTGATATCACTTATCATCCCGGAGCAGCAATTTGGTTCGATCACCACCCAACGACTTTTATTGATAAAAAATGGGAAAAGAACTTTCGGCCGAAATTGTGGCGCCAGCTTGATACCAAAAGTCCGTCTTGCGCGGGGTTGATTTACAGATATCTTACAAAAACCTTAAAAATTAAACCGCCAAAATACATTAGT
>CAYIFM010000022.1:0-8654 GCA_964362705.1 uncultured Candidatus Saccharibacteria bacterium
AATTACATTGACGATGCCAACCGGCCTTTATTCAATCGGGCTATTGCCGGTGTTTATCCACCCGGCTCCACCATCAAACTCGTCGTTTCCGCGGCCGCCTTGCAGGAAAAAATTATTTCCAAAAATACGATATTCCATAGAGTGGGTGGAATCGCTTTGGGAAAATGGTTTTTTAAAGACTGGAAAGCCGGTGGGCATGGAATGACGAACGTAACCAAGGCCATCGCGTGGTCGGTCAATACTTTTTTTTATTATGTTGGCGGAGGTTATGAAAAATTTACCGGCTTGGGAATCGAAAGACTCGCCAAGTATATGACGCTGTTTGGTATTTCGAACAAAACCGGTATCGACATACCGGGTGAGCATAGCGGTTTTTTACCCAGTAAAGAATGGAAAAAAGAAAACAAAGGCGAAACATGGTTTGTGGGAGACACCTACAATCTTTCCATCGGCCAGGGCGACTTATTGGTTACGCCTTTGCAGGTGGCGATTTGGACAGCGGCGATTGCCAACGATGGTAAAATTGTCACGCCTCATCTGGGTGTAAAACTAATTGATACCGTCGCCAACAAGACTGTGACGCTGCGGAACAAGGAGGTGAAGAATGGCGGTGTTTCCAGCGAAAATCTAGAAATAGTGCGTGAAGGAATGCGCGAGTGCGTGACTTACGGCAGTTGCAAGCTGCTTGGCGCCTTAAATTTTCCGGCGGCCGGTAAAACTGGCACGGCCCAATGGAGCAAAACGCGCTCTACCCATGCATGGTTCACTTCTTTTGCGCCCTACAACGACCCAAAAATTGTTGTGACTGTGCTGGTCGAGGAGGGAGGGGAGGGAGCGACCATTGCCATGCCGATTGCCAAGAACTTTTTAGATTGGTGGGGGAAAAAATATTTGACACTGAATTAGTATTTGTTATACTATAAAAATTATTCAAAATAGTTTAAAAAAAATTTATGGATGAACCAATTCACTACATGTCGGCAGAAAGTCTGCAAGAATTAAAAAATGAATTATCAAATTTGAGAAACATAACAATTCCGGATATTGCCAAACGTATTGATGAGGCTAAACAGCAGGGTGATCTATCGGAAAATGCGGAATATCATCAAGCGCGCGAAGACATGGCGTGGGCGCAAGGCCGGGCAATAGAAGTGGAACGCATCATAAACAATTCACAAATAATCGTTAATAAACAAACGGGGTCGGTTTCAATAGGCAGTGTCATCGCGGTTAAAGTAAACGGCAAAGAAAAACAGTATTCAATTGTCGGCCCTCAAGAAATTGATCCGGCCAAAGGATTAATTTCCAATGAATCGCCTCTCGGCGAAGCATTCCTCGGCCACAAAGAGGGAGATTTGGTGGAAGTAAAAACCCCGGCCGGAAAAACAGTTTACGAAATATTAAAGGTGGCTTAAATTTCACTTCAATTAGCCAAAATCCGCTTCACCAAGCGGATTTTGTCATTGACAGTTTTTGAGCATTTGATATAGTGAAAGCAGTAAAAGGGGTCAAACATGAACGCAAAACAAGTGGTTCTTTTTATTTTCCTCATGGTTGGATGTGGTCATGTCGCCGAGCCGCGATTTTTGGCCGACGCGTCCAATCGTATTGTGCCGCCGCCATCTGTTCGCGCGATAAGTCACAACAATTTGCCGGGCAGCTGCGGACAAGAAATTCGAAAGGTCTGCGGTTCTGTGCCCAGCGCAGATTGCGAAAAAAAGATCTCGAATGCGCTATGGAACAAATGCGCGAACGAGTGGGAAAGAAAAGCTAACAACGGCGTGATGCTTCCGCATTCGGTCCGAATTGCCGTTGAATTTCTCACGGCCGCCGGATTACGAGCATCTTATTTTGGCCGATTTGACTACGCCAACCGAGTGGTTGACCTGGCCGAAAAATATCGCGCGCTTATAGGCGCCGAGGCTATCAGGGAAGCGGGAGCGTTGCCATGACACAAATCTTAATGCTCATGGTTCCGGATTCCAGCTGTACGGGCGGATTTCTGGTTACCCAAAACAACCAACAATTTGACCTGTATATCTTCTTCACTTCCGGTCAAATTGCACAGCTCCTCATCGATCTCGATTTAAACGAGGCCGATCGCGCCCTTGGTTTCGATTGCATTAAGAATGGAACATATGGATGTGAAAAAGAAATGATTCACATCCGCGGAGAAGAGGCGGAAACCATCGCTCTCGCTCTGACAAATTATGTCAAAGAAGATAATAATCCACCCCAACTCTTTGGAGACTTTCTGCGCTTCCATCTATGCCCGCATCGGCCCGAATCAAAGGGAGCGATTTTGGGACTGGATGATGGAATAAATGCTTGCGTTTATATATATTATTCGCTAACGCAAGCGGAAGCGGCGCTATCGGAAAAGCCGGGTCTCGCGCGCTGGGAACTGCTTCTTATTCGCAAGGGTCTACGCCAGTCGCTTCTTCCCGCCGATAGCCCATTGCAACCCACAAGGCTAACCGGACCGGTGGCAAAAAAAATAATTGATGCCATCGTGAACAATCGGAGTCAGGCCGGAATCACCCAAAAACAAATCGTAAAAAGCGGTATTCCAAACTAAAAGTCAACGCCCCCGAACAGCATGTATCGGGGGCTTCTTCTTTTTTTGACTATTTATCGCAATTTAGTTATAATTTAAGCATATTTTTAAACCTATTTGGGATATGACAGAACAAAATCAAGTTGATCCGGCGTTATCAAAAGAAGACGTTGTTCGATTGGATCACTTAAAAAATATTACGGCGGCTGGAATCGATCCGTTTCCGGCGCATGTCGAAAGGGGATTGAATTTGGCCGAAGCCAAAGCGTTGGATGTTGACAGCGAAGTAAAGGCATCCGGACGACTCATGTCCAAAAGAGAAATGGGCAAAATTTCTTTTTTTCATTTACGAGACGCTTCGGGTCGCCTGCAAATTGTTATTTCCGACAAAGAAATGGGAACGGAAAAATATAAATTTTTTATAAAAAATTTTGATGTTGGCGATTTTATTTCCGCAGAAGGCAAAATTTTTGTTACGCAAAAAGGTGAAACCAGCATTTTGGTCAAAAACTATGCCTTACTCTCCAAAGCTCTTTTGCCCTTGCCGGAAAAATGGCACGGACTGGCCGATACCGAACTGCGTTATCGCAAAAGATATTTGGATTTATTAGCCAACGAGGAATCGCTGCGGATTGCTATTGCGCGCAGCAAATTGGTAAAAGAAATTAGAAATTATTTTGACGAGAAAGGTTTCTATGAAGTGGAAACTCCGGTATTGCAAACTTTATATGGCGGCGCGCTAGCCAAACCTTTTGTCACCCATCACAACGCTTTAGATATTCCATTGTATCTTCGCGTCGCGCCCGAGCTTTTTTTGAAACGCCTGATTGTTGGCGGATTTGAAAAAGTTTATGAAATAGGCAAATGTTTTCGTAACGAAGGTGTTGACCAGAATCACAATCCGGAATTTACTTCAATTGAATTTTATCAGGCTTACGCCGATTACAATGATTTGATGAATTTGGTCGAAGACTTTTTGCCCAAGCTGATTCAGTCAGTTGGATTATCGCTTAAATTTACCACCGACGGAAAAGAAGTTGATTTTACTCCGCCATATCCACGAGTAACGATGCGCGAACTTATCAGCCAATATGCCGAAGTCGACATTGAAGATTATCCGGATCAAAAATCAATGCTTAGCTTGGCAAAAAAATTAAAGCTGGATGATGTGGATAAATCGGCGGGGCGGGGCAAGCTTATTGACGATGTATACAAAAAATTTGCGCGACCAAAGATTGTAAATCCGATCTTCATGACCGATCATCCGATAGAGCTGTCTCCCTTGGCCAAAAAGAAAAAAGATGACCCAAGATATGTGGAAAGGTTTCAGCTTCTGTGTGTCGGCGGAAATGAACTTTGCAACGCTTTTTCGGAATTGAACGATCCTTTGGATCAAGAAGCGCGTTTTAAAGAACAGGCGGAAAACAGGGAAGCGGGGGACGAGGAGAGTATGCCCTACGACGAAGATTTCATCACAGCCTTGAAGCACGGAATGCCTCCAACCGCCGGCCTCGGCATGGGCATAGATAGACTGGTGAAACTGTTAGTAAATGCCGAAAATTTAAAAGAAGTCATTTTGTTCCCCACCTTACGCCCGGAAAAATAATTCATTTCTAATCCGCGCAATCTACGTTATGCATAAAGTAATGGTTTTCGGCACATTTGATATTCTTCATCCCGGCCATATTCACATGTTAAAAGAAGCCAAAGAATACGGTGATGTTTTGATCGCGGTGGTCGCGCGCGACGCAACTGTGGAAGAAGTAAAGAAACACAAACCGGTGAACGGCGAGAGTGAGCGTGTTGAAAATTTAAAAAAATTAAATTTAACCGATAAAGTTCTGCTGGGCAACTTGGATGATAAACACAAAGTTGTTCTTGAAGAAAAACCGGACACAATCGCTTTGGGTTATGATCAACAATTTTTTGTTGATAATCTGGAAAAAATTTTAAACGGCGTAAAAATTGTGCGCTTGTCGGCTTTCAAACCGGAAATTTATAAAAGCTCCAAACTTCCCGCCGATTATATTATTTAAAAATTACATCTAAATTTTTATCTGTCATTTCGAACGAAGAGAGAAATCTCTGTCTCAATCACCGAACGGACAGAGATTCCTCGTCGCCCGCGAGGACTCGCTCGGAATGACAGTTGGGAAATCTTATTTAACATATATGTTAGACATAAAATTCATTCGAGAAAATAAGGAGCTGGTGGAAAAAAATAATAAATCCAGAAACGTTAAAGTGGATTTGGACCTTTTGCTTGAACTTGATAAGGAAAAAACGGAGTTGACGCAAAAAGCCGATAAACTGCGCGCCGAGCGCAACGAAAGATCCAAAACAAAACCTACGGAAGAAGAAATAAAATTAATGAAAAAAATAGGGGAAGAAATAGACGATTTTGAAGATTTGGTCGAAGAAAAAGAAAGTGAATTAAAAAAACTTTTATTGAAGTTACCCAATCTCAACCATGATACTACGCCGGTGGGCAAAGATGAATCGGAAAATACAGTGGAGAGAAAGGTTGGAGAAACGCCGATTTTTAATTTCCAACCCAAAGAACATTTTGAGGTAGACCACACCAAGGATTTGATTGACTTAGAGGCGGGGGCCAAAGTTTCCGGCTCCAGATTTTATTATCTTAAAGGAAAATTGGCAACATTAGAGCGCGCTCTAATGCAATACGCGCTGGATAAAATTACGGCCAAAGGATATGAGCTTGTCATAGCGCCAATTTTGGTAAAAGAAGACGCGATGTATGGAACCGGCTTCTTTCCCGCCGATAAAAACGAAGTTTATTCGGTAAATCAGGATGACGACAACCTTTATCTGATCGGGACTTCAGAGGTTCCGTTGGTATCGCTTCACAGCCAAGAAACTTTGAACGAAACAGACTTGCCGAAAAAATATGTGGCGATTACACCCTGTTTCCGGCGCGAATCCGGCAGCTACGGCAAAGACACCAAAGGCATTTTTAGAGTGCATCAATTTTATAAAGCCGAAATGGTTATTTTTTGCCATCCGGATGAATCGGGGAAACTGCACGAGGAACTATTGGCGATCGAGGAAGAAATTATCGGCTCGCTTGGATTATCTTACCAAGTGGTCAATATTTGTTCGGGTGATTTGGGTTATCCGGCAGCCAAAAAATACGACTGTGAGGGCTGGTTCCCGGGACAAGGACGTTTTCGCGAGCTTACTTCTACCAGCAACACCACCGATTATCAAGCCAGACGCAGCAATATCAAATTTAAAGCAAAAAACGGCAAACGCGAGTACGTTCACACCGTGAACGGCACGGGCGTAACCGACCGCGCGCTCATCGCCATTATTGAAAACTATCAGCAAGAAGACGGCAGCGTGATTGTTCCCGAAGTTCTGCAAAAATATGTTGGTTTTGACAAAATTTAAACCAAACTTATGTTGACTTGGGTGGAGATTAGCGCTGAAAATGTTGAACATAACATAAGGCAATTTAAAAAATTAATCGGAGAAAAAAAATTGCTCATGCCTGTAATAAAATCCAACGCTTACGGGCATGGCTTTTTTGAAATTGCGAAAATTTGCGTCAAAAATAGGGGAGTGGATAAACTTTGCGTTGTCAGTTTGGATGAGGCCGCCGATCTCATTAAAGCAAAAATAAAAAAACCAATCTTAATTTTGTCGATATTTGATTTAAACGATACAAAAATAAATTTGGCGATAAAAAATAGTGTCGCGTTTCCCTTATACACCGTAGAGCAGGCAAAAAAATTAAATGCGCTAGGGGAGGGGCTGGGTAAAAAAGTGACAGTCCACATCAAAATTGATACCGGAGCGGCGCGGGTTGGTTTTTTACCGGCAGAAATCCCGAATTTAATAAAAAAATTAAAAAAATTAAAATATGTAAATATCGAAGGGCTGTGGAGCCATTTTGCGTCGAGTGAAACGGATGAAAAATTTACTTCTTTGCAGCTAGACAAGATGCGGGAGGCGGAAAAAATATTTGCATTATCCGGAATAAAAATTCCCGTCAAACATATGGCCTGCTCGGCCGCCGCCGGCCTTTTTCCCAACTCGCATTTCAACGCCATTAGGCTTGGATTGAGTTTGTATGGGTTATACCCTGCCGAAGCTTTGACTAAAAAAATTAAATTAAAACCGGTTTTATCCTGGAAAACAACTATAATACAGATAAAAAATTTGCCTGCCGGCGCCAAAGTTGGTTATGGCGGCTCCTACATAACAACCAAACCGACCAGACTGGCGATCTTGCCGGTCGGATATTTTGACGGTTACGATCGGCGTCTTTCCAACAAAGCTTGGGTGATAATAAAGGGAAAAAAATGCCCGGTTCGAGGCAGAATTTGCATGAATTTAATGATGGTTGATGTGACGGAAGCGGCCGAAGCCAAAACCGGAGACGTGGCGACATTAATCGGGTCAGAAAAAAATAATAAAATTACCGCGGAGAATTTGGCGAAAATTGCCGGCACAATCAATTATGAGATAGTCTCTAGGATAAATCCGTTAATATTGAGAACAGTTAAATGACCAAACTATGCGCTACACGCGCTCACAATTTGATTTTAAGGCTTATCAGCCCAAAAAGAGCCGATGGTCATTGTTTAATAAAAAAAAGCACGAGCTTTCTTTTTCTTCCCGACTTTCAAATCCTTATGCCAGAATATATAGGCCAAGCATTTTTTTCAGAATAAAAAAGTTTGCCCTGCCCATCGTAATATTGTCGTGGATCGGATTGGTTCTGTATTTGCCCTATTTCAAAATAAATAAAATCACATACTCAGGACTTAAAATTTTAAAAAAAGAAGAGCTGGAAGAAATAATCAATAATGATTTTTTGCAACGCAATCGATGGTGGCCGGCAAATAATTTTTTTTTAGTAAATGAGGAATCGATAGGAAACAAACTACAAAAAATATTTTCTTTAAATTCAATCGCAGTTAAAAAAATTTTTCCCGATAGATTATCCGTTGATCTGGAAGAAAAAATTTCTACGATTATTTATGACGACGGAAAAAAATATTTTTTGCTGGATCAAAATGGCACGGCGATAAAATTTTTAAAGGAAGCGGTTCAGTGGTCGCCCAACGCTTCGATAGCGGCAACTACGTCATCCTTGGCGATGTCCGCCACAACAACGGCATTTGCCAGCAGCACGGCCTTATACACAGCACATACTCCGGATTATAAAATATTAAAAAAGGAATACGGCGAGTATCCGATAATTTATAATCAAATAAACGCCACGACAACTTATGAAAAACAAACTGATTTAATTAAACCGGAAATCATAAGTGGCGTTATCAGCATCTCCAACAAGCTCAAGCAGGGGAGGGTGGCAATAGTAAATTATTTCGTCATCGAAAATCCGGGGGCGGGTGTGACTGTTTATACCAATCAACCATGGAAAATTTTCCTGCAACCTTTAAATGATATCGACGCGCAAATAGCGAATCTGAAAATTATCCTGGCCAGCAACCATCCGATTGAATATGTTGATTTGAGATTTGGCGAAAAGGTTTATTGGAAATGATGACCGCTCGTCCAACAGCGGGGAAGCGAGCGGCTTGACTATTCCGCGTCTTAGTTATAATATATATCTAACGTCGTATAACATAGATTAAACGACCTTAAAGGCCACGCGATATGCTGCACAAATCATCTACCCCCATAACCAAGCACATTCCTGACTTCCTCGCTTATTGCGAAGTGGAAAAGGGTTTGAGTCCCGTATCCACCAAAAACTATCACAACTTCCTCAAACTGTTTATTTCCTGGCTCGCGGATACTAAACTCGCCTCTATAAGGCCCCACGAGCTCACTCCGGAGCTAATTTGGTCATATCGCCTGTACCTCTCTCGTAAACGCGATTCTAGGGGCAAGTACACCAAAAAGACCACCCAGAACTACTATCTAATCGCCTTAAGGAACCTTTTGAATTACTTTGCCGAAAAGGATATTGTCGCTTTACCTTCCGATAAAATAAAATTGCCAAAATTAACCGATAAAGATAAGGCTATAAAATTTTTAAACTTTGACCAGGTAGAGCGCCTGTTGGCTATGCCCGACCTGTCCAAACCGGATGGGATACGCG
>CAYIFM010000023.1:0-8597 GCA_964362705.1 uncultured Candidatus Saccharibacteria bacterium
GGCTTTCTGTTTTAAAAAGCGCGTCAAATTTTCCCCAGCGTCCGGTGGTCTCCCAATTCGCGGATGGATGCAGTGCCGGCATTAGTATTTCCTCGCCGCCCACCGCGTTCATCTCCTCCCTTACGATGTTTTCTATTTTATTTAAAACCCTAAGCCCCAGCGGTAAAAATGTGTAAACCCCCGCCGCTTCTTTTTCAATAAAACCGGCTTGCTCCAAAAAAATGGCATTAGCGCTCTCCTCGTCCTTTGGCGGGGTTTTTCGTGTTTTTGCAAATAATTCCGAAAGTCGCATAGGTCTATTATACTTATAATTCACTTTGAAGCAATCGGCTTTTTTGGAGCCAAGTTTGGTGCTTGACAAATAAATTTAGATATGATAGACTCCATATTAGGAAGTGTGCACTATGACAATCAGAAGCTACATCGAAAATCTCGGCTTGAGAAAGCAACGCAATTTAACGATTTGCTTCATCATAGCCATTTGGGTCATACAAGCTATAGCACTTACTATATTGTATCTGCTGGGCACAGGGCTAGTTTTCGTGATAACTATGGCTGTGTTCGGTTCGGCATTGTTCTCAATAGTAACCAGACTCTTCGTCTTAATTATCTCGATTCTAAACCAGCGCATCAAAACCATGTCTTCCGGAGCCTCCTCATGAGGCTCCTTTCTTTTTTAGTTCCCAAAATTAGCGCCGAGTCAGGTAAATTTTATTTTCTAAAACACCCAATGATGAACATTCAATGTTCATCATGTCGCAACAAATTCTTCTTCAACCTCTTTTGTATTGCTGGTCTGCACAAAATGCCCATATTCTCGCTTGTTAGAAAACTGATCCAGAATTATAGATGGGTTAATAAATTTTCCCCACCGATTGGATTTGACATAGTCTTGATAACTAGACCAAGGATATTTATGTTCTTTATTTTTCCATCCTCTCAATTCTCGCGGATTGCGGTGGATGTATGCGGAAAGACGCAAAAGATACTCGTTAGTATCAATCAATTTTCTATGAAAACGGCTACCAAAAAGATGACCATTGCGTTGGTATTTAAGATTAAAACATTTGGTATAACTATTTCCCAAACGTTGCATAAATTTAGCAATACCGCCGTCTGTCAGTTCGTTTAGAATAAGGTGGAAATGATTTGGCATAAACACAAAGCTAACAATTTCAATCATTCGACTTTTCATAATATCGTCTTCAATTTCCTCCATGATGAACATTGAATGTCCATCGAAGGTTCCAGCTAACCGAGAAAAGTTACTTAAATAAACATCGCCCTGCAAAGCCAATAGTGAAAATAAAAAACGCCTGCGATCTTGATTATCACTAAAAATATCCCGTTTCTCCACGCCTCGATTGAAAACATGATAATACCTATTATCTCCTTCGAAAATCAATCTTCGTTTCATTGGAGTCAGTTTGGCATACTATACTAAAATGAGCAACATTGAATGTTCATCAGGGTTTGCAATTAAAAAACCTTAGCAATGTCGCGATACGTGACCAAAATCATCAAAAGTATTAGAAGCGCGAGACCGATGCTGTGCGCCCACACGCTGGTTTTTTGGGAAACCGGTTTTTTGCGAATAACCTCATAACATAGGAAGGCCAACCTGCCGCCATCCAGGCCTGGTATAGGCAAAACATTCAAGATTGCCAAATTAATTGAAAGCAAGGCCAAAAAGGTTAAAAATGTGCTAAGCCCCAAGTGCAAAACGGTGGAAGTCAGAGAGAATATTCCCACCGGCCCGGCTACTTCTATTTGGCTGGCGCGCCCAAAAAGCAAATCCAGCGCCACTCCGTAAAGGCCGTAAACCGTTCCCAAAAAAGCGTTCCAAGTAAGCCGCGCGCCATCCCATGGAGCTTGATACCAAAAAGCTTTTCTAATACGAAGCATCATCAAAGCTACGCCCAAGGAGCCCTCGCCCTCCGGAGGGTTTGCTCTCGCGAGCACGTGTTTATTTAAAACTTTCCCGCCCCGCTCCAAACTTATATCAATTTCTTTGCCGCGATTTTTATTTACGAAACTTTGGAGCTCCGATACGTTTTTAAAATTTAAAATTTTGTCTCCTGCCGTAAAACCGGCTGACGCAGCCGGGGAGGCTGGAGCAATTTCGGTGACCACGACATAAGCATCGGGCATTCGCATCGCCTCTTTATCGGACAAAGCTTCGGGCACGCCCAAAACGCTGACCCAGCCAAACACTAAATACGCCAAAAAAAGATTAGCGATTACACCGGCGGCAAGCACAATAGCCCGCTGATATGCCGGTTTGCTTGAAAAGCTGGCCGTATCGGACTCCCCCTCTCCTCCCTCGCCGAAGATTTTTACAAATCCGCCGAAAGGCAAAAGATTTAAAGAATAAATCGTGCCGCCGCGCTTAATGCCCGCTACTCTCGGCGGAAGGCCGAACCCGAATTCATCCACGCGGATGCCGAAAAATCTCGCGGAAAAAAAATGTCCCGCCTCGTGAGAAAGAACCAAAACCGACAAAATAAATATAAAAACAATAAGGCTTAGCATAAACTGAGGCTATATTGTCATAATCTCCTTTTCTTTTTTTTCGGCAAGTTCCGCGATTTTTTTATTCGTTTCTTCAACGATTTTTTCCATGCGTTCTTTTTGGGAAAACTTTTGATTTTCGGATATGAGCTTGGCGCGTTCTTCTTCCTGAATAGTTTTCCAGATATCATCCCTGCGCGATCTCACCGATATGCGCGTTTCTTCGGTTTTTTTGCCGATTATTTTGACGTATTCCTTTCTGCGCTCCTCCGTAAGCGCGGGGAAAACCGCTCTGACCTGATCCGTTTCAGAAATAATGGAAAGCCCCATATTGGTCTTGCTAAGCGCCTGCTCAACGGCCGGAAGCAAGTTTTTATCCCATGGGCGTATAACCACGCTTTTTGGATCCGCGGAAGATAAAGCCGCTACCTGCGCCAACGGCATAAACGCCCCGTAGGATTCCACCATGACTCCGTCAAGAATAGAGATAGTGGCGCGCCCGGTACGGATTTTTTTAATCTCTTCCTCAAACCGAGATACTATATTTTTAAATTCTTTTTCTTCTTGGCTGAAATTAATCATAGGCTTAACATTATCATATCAAAATATTCGCCGAGGAGGCGCTTATTGACAGTGGGGTCTTTTAAAGCCATGTTTATTTTGAACAAAGTTTCCAGCCTCAAAATATTGCCCGGGCTCGGAGATTTTTTAAGAAGCGCCCTCGCGTAATACACCGCCTCCCTTATTTCTTCAATAGATTTGGGCTTTTGGGCTTTCTCCTCGGGCTTAAATTTTGAAAAAGTTAATTTGGCGAGGCGCGATTTAATGGTGGGCAAAACCAAATCCGAAGCAGAGGTCGTGGCAATAATCAAAAGGCTTTCCGGGGGTTCTTCCAAAATTTTAAGCAGAGCCGGAGCCGCCTCACGGCTCAGATTTTCAATGTTTCTTATCAAAAAGGCGTTTTGCGGAGAAACCAAAGGTTTGCCGTAGGCCTGTGATTTTAAAAACCTTACCTCTTCTATGGTTATCGGGTTTTGGGCAAACTCCCTAAAATCCGGGCTTCTTTTGAAATCCGCTCCCAAGGCGCTTTTTAGCAAAATTTCTACCGCACTTTCCTTGGCTTCTTCATCATCTCCGGAAAAAAGATACGCGTGCGCCAGAAGATTTTTTTTAATTTGCTTTTCTAAAACTTTGAGGCTCATCTTTTGGCGATAATGCTTTTTTTGTAGGATTCCAAATGTTCCAAAGCGATGCCTGTGCCCCGGGCAACGCAGTAAAGCGCGTCTTTTGCGATATTCGCCGGCACGCCGGTGGAGCGAGTAACCAAAACGTTTAAATTTCTTAAAAGCGACCCGCCGCCGGTCATGGTAATGCCGCTTTCTATAATATCCGCCGCGAGCTCCGGAGGCGTGTTCTGCAAAACTTGCTTGATAGCTTTTATGATTTCTCTAAGCTCGTTATCAATGGCTTTAACCACTTCATTTGTGCGGATATCCAGCGACCTCGGAAGCCCGGTAAGAAAATCTCTGCCTTTTATTGTCATGGTAAGCTCTTCATCCATCGGGATAGCCGACCCGATATTTATTTTAATTTCTTCCGCGGTGGAATCTCCTACCGCGAGATTAAAATGCCGCTTGATATATTCGGAAATGGCCTGATCAACTTTATTCCCGGCGACTTTTACGGAAATTGAACTTACAATCCCGCCCAAAGAAATCACCGCGGCGTCCGTCGTTCCTCCACCGATATCTACGACCATGTGCCCCCTAGGCTCATGTATGGGAATGCCCGCGCCGATTGCCGCGAGCACCGGCTCTTTTACGACATACGCCGACTTCGCTCCGGCTTTTATCGCGGCTTCAACAACTGACCGCCTTTCCGTGGAAGTTACTCCGGCTGGCACGGAAATCAAAACTTCCGGTCGAAGCAGATTCCACCGACCCGTGGTTTTGGAAATAAAATAACGCAACATCGCTTCGGTTACGCGGTAATCAGCGATGACGCCGTCTTTCATCGGACGATAAGCAATGATACTGTCCGGCGTGCGCCCAATCATAACCTTGGCTTCATTTCCAACCGCTAAAACTTTATTTTCCGGCAAAGTTACTGCCACCACCGAAGGCTCGTTGAGCACTATGCCCTTCCCCGGCACATACACCAAAGTGTTCGCCGTCCCAAGGTCTATACCGATTTGTTTGATGAAAAATCCCATAAAATTTCAGCGCGTAATATGCCTCATTTATAGCATTTTAACGGGTGCGAAGTAAAGAGATACTCACCCATTGTGGATTTAAAAAACAACCCTCCGTCATATATTGAAAATCAAATCCTAATTTCTTTTTCCAACCACGGGATATGCTCATGTTTCCGTTTCCACCATAAATCTTCCCAAATATAATGCACAGCGAGTTGTTTGTATTTTCCATACCGCTCAAAATGTTTGAGAAGGCGCGGAACCGGAACGGGATTTTCGGAGTTTCGATTAAAGAAAAGTTTGGAATAGATTTTCTGCTCCCACGGCGAAACATGATTGAAAAAATCCCAATGGTGAAAAACATCGAAAAGCAAATACCAAGCAGTCGCAGGACCAACGCCATATAGTTTTAGTAATTCCGTCATTTGTGTATCTCTATCTTTCTTTCTCAACTCGTATTCGCTAATTAAGCCCTGCGAAAAATTATCATCTATTTTTCTGATTGACTTGGCGCGATAACCAACCTTAAGAGCGCGTAAATTCTTCACATTCACATTTTGCAATCTTCCCACATTCCAAAAACACCAGAGTTTTTTGCCGTCAAA
Source organism: uncultured Candidatus Saccharibacteria bacterium (assembly GCA_964362705.1). Lineage (GTDB taxonomy): Bacteria > Patescibacteriota > Minisyncoccia > UBA11713 > 2-01-FULL-45-33 > CAYIFM01. Next base: position 5,311 of record CAYIFM010000023.1, read on the forward strand.
TTCAAGCAAGGTTCCATAATTTTCTAAAAGTGCCTTGAACATTTGAACGGATCGGCGCACTGAAGCATTTTGTAAAACTATTCCGATAATCAAATATTCATAAAGCGAGCTTGGGTGTCTAGGGCGCATCCCGCGCAACTTTTTGAAAATGGGGGCAAGGACTTTATCCTTACTAAAAGTTTTATAAAAGCCCGTGAGATTGAGATTGAAATTGTAGCGATATTTTATCTCCTCAATAAGCGAATCAACAAAATCATTCGACAACTTTTCATTTGAATAAATCCTTGTCTCGACAAGCGGGTTTGCAACATTCCCTTTGTTTAAGAATTTAATGCCAAGACATTTTTCTCGCCAATTCCAAGTTTGCCAACGAATGCCTGGCTCCCAAAAATTATCACCCGAAGTGAAGTGGTCGGGTTTGTGAAAAGTGGAGTCAAAAGCAAATAGTTTTATTGGCCTCACTTTTATTGTTTTCCATAGTTTAAGTTTTAGTGGTTTTTTCATTCCCTACTGGATAAATCCGCTATTAGGGTTCAAAGTAATTTTATAAATTCTGTTAATGTTAGGCCGGATTGTTCTATGACATGCTTTAGGGTTTTTAAATTCATATCTTTTTTATAAAGCTTGTGGCTGCCTTTCTGGCGAGCAAAATAAAAGCCCGCTTTTTCCAGCGCGCCTACAACTTCTCTCGGCTTAACTCTCGGCAGTTTTGGCATGGTAGCTTTACGCAACTACCTTTATCGGAGCCAAAACTATTTCTTGAGAATCTTTTGCAAATTCCTCCAGCATTTTATCCGCGCGCAAATCTTCAAGATAAAGCGATGCCGCTTCTTCAATGTTTTTTAAAGCTTCTTCAAAAGTATCTCCTTCCGAAATACAGCCCGGCAAAGCAGGAATAGTCGCGGTATAGCCGCCGCCCTTATTTAATTCAAAAACCGCCGTGTATTGGTATATTTTTTTGGTTAATCTTTTCTTCATAGATTCATGGTATCCGCAAAACACCTTAAAGTCAATCTCCTCACACCCTCCTAATATCCGCCCCTATCGCGCGGAGGCGCGAGTCTATCGCTTCGTATCCCCTGTCAATTTGATATATGTTGCCGATTTTAGATTCTCCTTCGGCGAGCAAAGCGGCCAAAATAAATGCGAGTCCGGCCCTTATGTCAGGGCTTTCCAAAGTCCAGGCCCTTAAAGGCGTAGGCCCGTTCACTATGGCGCGGTAAGGATCGCAAAGCGTGATTTTCGCGCCCATTTTATTTAAATACTCAATATAACTAAGCCTCCCTTCAAAAATAGTTTCGTGTATCATGCTCGCCCCGCTTGATTGCGTGGCAAGAACGCAAAACGGCGCCTGAAGATCCGTGGCAAACCCGGGATATTCTTTTGTTTTCACGTCCACCGCTTTCAGATTAGGCGAGCGTTTTACGGAAATAAAATTTTTGTCCAAACTAAATTCCGCGCCTGATTCTTTTAACATAGCCGTTAGCGCGGTGAGCTCGTCCGCCACAAAATTTTTTATTAAAAGCTCTTTAGCCAAAAGAGTCCCTAAAATCAAAAAACTTCCGGCTTCAATGCGGTCCGGCGGAACCGAAAAAGGATGTTTGGCGGAAAGCGGTTTTCCGCTTCTTCCTTCAATACTTATAGTATGCGTGCCGGCTCCTTTGATGTCGGCTCCGTTTTTGTTTAAAAAATCTGCCAGATGCGCGATCTCCGGCTCCATAGCGGCGTTTTTTAAAATAGTGCCGCCGGAAGCCAAAAGAGCGCTCATCATAAGCCCCTCCGTGCCTGTCACGCTCGGAACCCGGAAAGTGTAATCACAGCCCTTTAGGCCCAAAGGCGCGGAAAGTTCATAAAAAGGTATTGAATTTATGGATTTTACGCCGTCCGGCGGTATTTCTTTGACGGATGCCCCCATTGCTTTCCAGCCGTCCAAAAAAGCGTCAATCGGGCGCGCGCCGATTACGCATCCTCCTGGGTGCGGAAAAGTAATTTTGCCGAATCTTGCCAAAGCCGGGCCTACAAGTAAAATAGAGGCTCTTATTTTTTTCGCGACTTCAAAATCCAGCTCTCCAACTCGGCGCAATTTTGCTAAAAGCTCCGCCATTCTAAAAATATCTTCGATTTGCGGGAGGTTATGGAACCCTACCTCATCTTGAAAAAGCAAAGACGCCGCCATTGCCGGCAAAGCCGCGTTTTTGCTGCCTTTGACTTCAATTTCCCCTTCCAAAAATCCGCCGCCTTTTACGATAAAATTTGCCATCAGTTTAAATTTATGATAAATTGAGCCGAAAGGCAAATTAATTTTATGCTTACAAAAAGAAAACGCAGGGCGCTTTTTTACGCCTCCATCGCCATTTTCGCGATAGTTTTGTTCCCGATCATTCTTTATAGTTTAGGCTACGGAATTACAGGGGACTTTCAAATTAAAAAAACCGGCGGCATATATATTGAGGCTTCCGAAAGCGGAGCAGATGTTTTTGTGGAAGGAAAACGCAAGCGCACATCATTCATAGGAAAAAGCGCGCTTATAAAAAACCTTCTGCCCGGCGCCTATAAAGTTTCAGTTGAAAAAGAAGGCTTTTGGAAATGGGAAAAAACGCTTGAAGTGGCTTCGGAAACGGTTGAAGCAAGAAACATACTTCTCATACCAAAAAACATTGTTGGGGAGGTTCTTGGAGCAAGCTCTCCGAAAATAGAGACGCCCAAGCCACCGCTTCCCTCCGTCAAAAAATTTTGGCTGATTCCAAATACTTCGGATTTCCTTATTTTGGGCGAAGATAAAAAGTTTTACAGAAATAAAGAACAGTTTGATATTGATAAAAATTTCGGTATGGAGGCCGCGGATATTTTAACGGGCAAAAAACAAAGCGTTTTTGACGAAACCTTTTCCCGCCTTATTTACTGGGACGGAAGCGTCATTGATAGTTACTGGTTTGAGGATCCCGAACAAATGCCGCAGTGGCAAGAAGACGTTCACCGCAGAATAGGGCCCTTGCGTCCGGCGGGATCCATCCGACAAGTTTTTTCCTATCCGGATTGGCCGGACTGGCTTTTAGTTGAAATGGGCAACGGCGTATTCGCGCTGGAAATGGATATAACCGGAGGACAAAATGTTTTTCCGATTTACAAAGGCAAAAAACCTGAAATTCTGTCTTTTGAACCGGATACAATTATCCTAAAAGACGATGGAAATTTCATAAAAATCACGCTACCTTAGAAAATAAATGGGCCATTAGCTTAGTGGTAGAGCACCCGGTTTGCATCCGGGAGATAGGGGTTCGATTCCC
>CAYIFM010000024.1:0-8494 GCA_964362705.1 uncultured Candidatus Saccharibacteria bacterium
ACTCCCATTTCCAATGCGTCATATTCTCGAATGACTTCATCGAGTTTTTTTTGTAGTTCAGGATTCATGAGTTATTTTTTGGATTTTTTATGCGCGCTTTTAGCCGCCCGCATTTTAAACTTTTCCACGCGTCCCGCCGCGTCAACCATTTTTTCTTTGCCTGTGTAAAAAGGATGGCAATTGGAACAAATTTCAACGGCCATTTTTTCTTTGGCAGCCCCTACGGACATTTTAGCGCCGCAGGCGCACTCAATCTGAGTTTGAAAATATTGAGGATGTATATCTGTTTTCATTAGGCTTCATTGTAGCATGCCCCACTTGCTTTTGCAACGGCTTTTGGGTATATTAACCTTTATATGAATATGACGATTACAAGCGAGCCGGGAATTGAAGCGCTGTTTAACGCGGGCGTCCATGTTGGCTATTCCAAGGCCCGCAGGCACCCGAAAATGAAAGACAATATTTTTAGCACCCGGAACAACCTGGATATTTTTGATTTGAGGATTACATTGGCCCGCCTGGAGCAAGCGGAGGCATTTTTAAAGACTTTGGGTGCCACGGGAGAATTAATTTTATGGGTGGGCACAAAGCCAGCGGCCGTTTCACATGTTGAAAGCGCTGCCGAGAAAACGAATATGCCTTATGTTTCCCGCAGGTGGCTTGGAGGGACGCTTACGAATTTTAAAATTATTTCGGATAGGCTTTTATATTGGGCAAAATTGGAGGAAGAATCAAAGTCCGTGGATTTCGGAAAATATTTAAAAAAAGAGCGCCTTTTGAAAACCGTTGAGCTGGAAAAGCTTTCCAAAGTATTCGGCGGCATAAGAAAATTAAAACGCCTGCCGGCCGCGATGATTGTGGTTGACCCGAGCAAGGAAAAAAACGCCGCGTCCGAGGCTCGCCGCAAAAACATTCCGGTAATCGCTATTTTAAACAGCGATTGCAATTCCGCGGGCATAGCATATCCGATTCCGGCAAACGACAACGCGTCTTTAAGCATAGGCTTGATTTTGGAAAAATTGGCCGCGGCTTACGAAGCCGGATTAAAAGAAAAGGCAAGTTCTTAAAATCATGCCGATTTCAACTGATTTAGTTAAGCATTTGCGCCGGCTTACCGGCGCCTCCGTAGCGCTTTGCAAAAAAGCGCTGGAGGAAACCGCGGGCGACATGGACCGCGCGATGGCTTTGCTTAAAAAATCTTCCGAGGCATTGGCGTCAAAAAAAGAAGGGCGCAGCACCGGCTCCGGATTAATTGAATCTTACATACATGGCGGGGGGAAAGTCGGGGTTCTTTTGGAACTTCGATGCGAAACTGATTTTGTCGCGCGCAATGCCGAGTTTAAAGCCCTCGCCCATGACATAGCGCTTCATATCGCGGGGATAAAGCCGGGCTATATAGACCAAAATCATGTGTCGGATGAGGCTAAAGAAGAGGCCAAAAGGCTTTTTTCAGAAGAGGCGAGCAGCTTGGGGAAATCAAAAGAGATGACCGAGCGAATCGTTGCCGGCAAAATGGAAGCGCATTTTAAAGAAGTTTCTTTGCTAAGCCAGCCATACGTAAAAGACCCGTCCATCAGCGTGGAAGAGCTGATCAAGCGGCATATCGGGCATTTCGGGGAAAAAATAGAAGTGGTTAAATTTGTCAGGTACGAAATATGATTTTTTACTCTTTGATTTTTATTTTAAGCGTCGGTGGAATTATGACCATTGTCCGCAGAAATCCGGAGGAATTCGCGTCTTTTAATTTTGCCGAGTTTATGGAAAACTTGGTGGCCGAAGCCAAAGAAGTGTGGCACGCGCATCTAAGGGAGCGATCGTTTATTTTTTTGGAAAAGCGCCTAAGAAACGTCAGAATCTGGGCTTTGAAAACCGAAAACATGCTTTTCCGCACGGCGCACAAACTTCGCGGGATCAAAGAAAAAAATGGCCATGTCAACGGCGATGGCGCGAATGGCAATGACCGCGAGGATAACGCTGGTCTAAATCATTAAGCCGGAGAGAGGACTTGAACCTCCAACCTACGGTTTACAAAACCGTTGCTCTGCCATTGAGCTACTCCGGCAATTTTTTCATTTTACATCACATATTGCAAAAAAGCAATAAATCGCGTATAATAAAGCTTAATGAAAAAACTCTCATAACGCAGTTGATAATTGGGCAAGCTCAAACAGCTATACGATAGAATAATTTCCGCAACCTTTTTCCGGCGAGCTCCGTTAGAAATCTATGTTGTCAGATTTTTTAGAAATCAAATACAGCAAGAATTCTTAATATTAAAATTTCTAACGGGGCGAACGACCGATAAACAACATTCCAACATTCTCAAGAATGTTGGAATGTTGTAAGAAAGCCGTAAAAAATTTTGCCGTAGGGAGAGAGGGCATGGATTACCGTCCGGCCTTTGTATTCTTTATTAATAAGCCCGGCGTGAACAAGGCGCCTTGTGTGCTCCGAGATTGTCTTGAAGTTACAATTTAAGCGGTCAGCGATGTCCTCAACCGTAAGGCTGTCGTTTTGGGCGATTAAACCTAAAATATCAATTCTGCGGTGGTTGGCCACGCCCTTTAAATGCCTTTCCATCTGTTTTGCCGTCTTTAGACTTTTTGCCATATCCGTATAATACCACAACATTCCAACATTCTCAAGAATGTTGGAATGTTGGTAGAAATAAAACAACTATTTTCCGGCGAGCGAGGGAAATGAAGGAAAATTTAACGGCTCAACACGTTGAGCCATTTGTGATATAATTTTCTATATGCTTCATGAAGTTGTCATCATCGGCGGGGGGTTTGGAGGCGTGAGGGTTGCCAAAAAGCTCGCGCGGGAAAGTGGGCTTCATGTCACTCTCATTGATAAAAGCCGCTACCATACTTTTAATCCGAATCTCTATGAGGTGGCGGCTTCCTATTTGCCGGAAGTTTTCGGGCATCTTCCGTTGGATTTCATTGATCTTAAATCTTCAGCCATTTATCCGTTGGAAGATATTTTTTTGGGAGATCTTAACGTGACTGTTTTGGAAGACGAGGTTTTGCTGGCGGATTTTAAAAAAAAGAAACTGGTTTTAAAAAAAGCTGGCCAGAGACCGTATGATGTTTTAGTGGTGGCGGCCGGGAGCGAAACAAATTATTTTAATATTCCAGGCTTGAAAGCAAAGGCCTTGCCTATGAAAAATTTTTTCCAGGCTCTGTCTGTGAGAAACGCGATAGACGAAGTTTTTTTCCGGCTTGCTAAAAGCCATATTATAAAAATAGTTATCGGCGGCGGGGGTTTTTCGGGTTGCGAATTTGCCGGCGAGCTTATTGGTTACACAAAAAAAATGGCAAAAATCCACGGGCATCCGGAGTATTATGTTGAATGTCTTATTGTGGAGGGTTCCGACCGTCTTTTGGGCGGCGCGAGTCCGTGGGTGCAAAAAAAAGTAAAGGCAAGATTGGAATCTCTTGGTGTTAAATTTAAATTTCAGAGCCCAATAAAGGGGGTGAAGGATGGAGAGATGATTTTGGGGGACGGCGCGAAAATTCCTTACGATGTTTTAATTTGGACAGCCGGAGTAAAAGCCAATGATCTTACGCAGACGCTCTCCGTTGATAAATATTTAAGGGTTCCGCCTTATGAAAACGTTTTTGGGGTTGGCGACATAACTTATTGCGTAGATAACGCGACCGGCAGGGTATTGCCGATGACGGCCTACGCCGCTTTAAAAGAGGGAGATTTAGTTGCGAAAAATATTATAAATTTATTCGCGAAAAAAACGCTTCTGGGATACAAGCCGCGGCACGCTGGGTTTATAGTTCCGTTGGGTGGCAAATACGCGCTTATGGAGCTTTACGGCGTCAGACTCTCGGGATTTCTACCTTGGGTTTTAAAACATCTTGTCTCTCTCCATTATTGGGCTGGTCTTTTGGGCTGGCCGGAGGCTTTTCGGATATGGAGAAAAGGAATTGCTCTTTACGCGAAAAACGATTAAAATTTTGCATAACGTGAAGAGAATTTATTTAGACCACGCTGCTACGACTTCAATAGACCGGCGCGTCAAAGACGCGATGGAACCTTTTTGGCGCGATGAGTTCGGAAATGCCGGAGGTCTTTATGAGGAGGGGAGGCGCGCCAAAGAGGCTTTGCGCGCTTCGCGCGAAGCGATTGCCAATGCAGTTGGCGCGCGGACCGACGAAATTATTTTTACTTCCGGCGGAACCGAATCGGATAATTTGGCTATTTTTGGTGTTTCTGGAGCGGCAAAACATGGGCATATAATCACTACAAAATTAGAGCATCACGCCGTTTTGGAACCCTGCCAGCAACTTCAAAAAGAGGGATTTGACGTTACCTTTCTGGATGTAGGCGAGGATGGAATTGTAAATCCGGAAAATGTTAGAAAAGCGCTTCATCCGGAGACAATTTTAGTTTCAATAATGTATGCCAATAATGAAATCGGCACGGTCCAGCCGATCGCCGAGATCGGGAAAATTATAAAGGAGTATAAAAAAGAAAATAAATCGGCTTATCCGTATTTTCATACCGACGCCTGCCAAGCGGCCGGATATTTGGATTTAAACATAAACAACTTAAATATTGATTTGATGACGGTAAACGGCTCAAAAATTTACGGGCCAAAGGGAATTGGATTTTTGTACCGCAAAATGGGCGTAAAAATCAAACCTCAAATTATCGGCGGGGGGCAAGAAATGAGAATGCGCTCTGGCACGGAGCCGATTCCATCGATTGTCGGGCTCGCTAAAGCTCTTGAAATCGCGCAAATCGAACGTGCGTCAGAAATTAACCGGCTCGCGCCTCTAAGGGATTATTTTATAGAACAACTGATGAAAAAAATTCCGAAAGTTATTTTAAACGGGCATCCGATAAAAAGATTGCCCAACAACATAAATGTTTCTATTTTAGACATAGAAGGCGAGGCGCTGGTGCTTTATCTGGACGCGAAGGGCATTTCTTTTTCAACCGGCTCGGCATGCACTTCGGAATCTTTGGAGCCGTCGCATGTTATTTTGGCCTTAGGTAAACCTTATGAATTCGCGCACGCTTCTATGCGATTTACTTTGGGCCGCGGGACGACAAAAGAAGATTTGGATTATGTTTTAGGTGAACTCCCCAAGGCGGTGGAGTGGCTACGCAAGGTTTCTCCGTTAAATTTGGACATTGATGCAAAAGCGATGAGCCATCCTGAAGCCTTCGCCGGCGAAAATTTAAAAGTTAAAGCAAAAAGTAAAAGTTATAAATAAATATGGAAAACAAACAAGATATAGACGTTATTAACCAATACACCGGGGAGAAGTGGTATTATTCGGATATCGTGAAAGACCATTTTTTTAATCCGAGAAATTTGCTTTGGGAGCGGCCGAAAAATGAAGATGAATACGACGCGCATGGAATGGTTGGAAGTCCCGCCTGCGGAGATATGATGGAAATGTGGATGAAGATAGACTCCGCAACAACGCGCGTTTCGGATTTAAAATGGAAAACATTCGGATGCGCCAGCGCGATCGCGGCGACATCCATGTTTTCGGTTATGGTGACGGAAAACGGCGGTTTGCCGATTGACGATGCGTTGAAAATCCGCCCGCAGGACGTGATGAAAAGATTGGGCGGTCTTCCTAACCGCAAAATCCATTGCTCGGTCTTGGCGGATAAGGCATTCCAAAAAACCGCCAACGACTATTTCCGAAAAACCGGCGAATACGGTAAGATAATTATAGAAGGCGCGCGGGTGATTGACGCAAGGCTCAATGTTACAGATAAAGATATTGAAGAGGCGATTTTAGAAGGTGCGATGAATTTAGAAGAAGTCCAGAAAAAATTAAAAGTCGGCATCGGTTCTCCGGAAATCATCACAGAAGTTGAACAATTAGTCAGATTTTATAAAGATAAATATTATGGCTGAAGGCGAAAAACCAAAACCCAAGATCGCGAAAATTTACGTGGATAGGGAGCTTTGCATTGGGGCGGCAAGTTGCGTGGCGATTGCCCCGGGAGTTTTTTCGCTAGACGAAGAAAACAAGGCCTATGTTGTAAATCCGGAGGGAGCCGACCAAGGAACGATTTTGCTCGCGGCGCAATCTTGCCCAACCCGTGCTATAATTTTATATGACGAGGACGGCAATCAAATTTATCCATAATTTTTTAAAAATATGCGAGAAGCAAAAAAATTAAAATACACGAAATTAGACGGGCTTTCGGAGAAACAATTAAAAGAGCACCATGACGTGCTCTACGCCAGTTACGTCAAAAAAATCGGGGAGATTGAGGAAAAATTAAAAACCGTTGATTTGTCTTCCGCAAACGCGACCTATTCCGATTTGCGTGAATTAAAAATGGAAGAAACCTTCGCGCTAAACGGCGTAAAACTCCACGAGGGCTATTTTGATAATATGGCCTCCGGCGGAAACAATCCTTCCGGAGCGATTCTTGAGATGATAGCACGCGATTTCGGCTCGTATGAAAATTGGGAGAAAGAATTTAAGGCAATGGGGCTTTCTGCGAGGGGCTGGGTGGTTTTGGGATACGATTTGGACGAGAAAAAATTAAAAAACGTTCTCTGCGATTCTCACAACCAAGGGGCTCTATGGAACATGTTGGCGCTTCTCATTATGGACGTCTACGAGCATGCGTATTTTATTGATTACGCCACGGCGCGAAAAGCATACATTGAAGCGTTTTTTAAAAACATTGATTGGAAATACGTGGACATGCGCATCTCTGAATACAGCTTGTTTTTTCTGAAAAAATAAAAGTAAAGTGGAAACAAAAATCAAAGAAATTTTGGAGCGTGAAATAAAGCCGATGCTTAAGATGCACTTGGGCTCTTTGGATTTTGTGAGTTTTAATGAGGGCGTGGTCAGCGTGCGCTTTCAGGGGACATGCAAGGGTTGTCCGCTTTCCAATTTAACTTTAAAAACCGGCATTGAAAGTATTCTTAAAGAAAAAGTGAAGGGGGTTGAAAAAGTGGAAGCGGTGGAGTAAAATTTAACTATTATGAACGATATGACAAAACATCAGCTCGTCCTTTTGATTCTTTTGGTGAGCTTTGTGACGGCCTTGGTTACGGGCATCGTAGCGGTTACTTTAATAAATCAAGCGCCTCCGCCAATAACCCAGACGATTCAGCGCGTGGTTGAAAAAACAATCGGCGCTTTACCGGAGCCTTTAAAAAAAGATGAGAAAAAAGAACTGGAAACAAGCGCTCTTGCCCGCGACGTCTTGATAGAAGACATAGCGAGGCGAATTTCTCAGGCGGTTGTCAGCGTGGTCGCGACAAAAGATATTCCGGTCATCGAGCAATATTTTATAAATCCTTTCCCCGGCGACGATTTTTTCGGCGACGTTAGAATCCCGCAATTTCGCCAGCGAGGCACTGAAAAGCGGCAAATTTCTTCAGGGTCCGGTTTTTTCGTCTCTCCCGACGGCTTTTTGCTGACAAATAAACACGTTGTGGAAGATACCGACGCCGAATATTCCATTATTTTGAACGACGGCAGAAAGATGAAGACGCGGGTTGTGGCGCGCGATTCGTTAAATGACATGGCTGTTCTTAAAGCTGACGGCTCCGGTTTTCCGGCAGTGCCCTTTGGAGATTCGGATTCGGCTAAAGTCGGGCATACTGTTATCGTGATAGGCAATGCCTTGGGAGAGTTTCAAAATACTGTTTCTGTAGGAGTAGTGTCCGGCTTGAGGAGAACCATTACGGCCTCCGGGCCCAAAGCAGGCCCGGAAGAACTCGCCGAAGTCATGCAAACGGATGCCGCAATTAATCCGGGGAATTCCGGCGGACCGGTGCTTAATTTGCGCGGAGAAGTGGTCGGCTTGAGCGTCGCGATGGCAGCCGGAGCGGAAAATATCGGTTTTGCATTACCCATCAATTCTTTAAAAAAAGCGTTTAAGTCCGCGAAGGAAACCGGCAAAATTACTTACCCTTATTTGGGAGTGCGCTACACGATGGTTACTCCGGAAATTAAAGAAAAGAAAAAATTGCCAGTTGATTACGGAGCGTTGGTTACGCCGGGCCAAGCAGGAGAGGCCGCGATTTTGCCGGATTCGCCGGCCGCCAAAGCAGGGATAAAAGAAGGTGATATTGTTTTGGAATTCGGCAGGACAAAAGTAAATAAAGACAACACTCTCGCGAAACTTATTCAACAAAAAAACATAGGAGACAAAATAAACATCAAGTTAATGCGCGACAGCAAAGAGTCCAGTCTAGAGGTCACGCTTGAAGAAAGAAAATGACGGAAAGAAAAAAGCCACTTATTTGGTGGCTGGTGCAGAAACTTCCTTAATACGAAAGATATGTTGGAGAGGGAATTTGTAGACAGTTTTACCGTCATTGAGCATAACGCAGTAAAGATCACCCTTCTGATAGGCATTACGGACATCAGTCATGACTACAGGTTCGGACTGGGTATAAAGATGGACTCTGACTTCCATGACACTCTCCTTGTATGAATAAAGGTTCTGAATTAAATATAGTAAATCTATGTGTGCCAGT
>CAYIFM010000025.1:0-7409 GCA_964362705.1 uncultured Candidatus Saccharibacteria bacterium
TCGTTTTTTGTGATAGTGCCTGTTTTATCCACGGCGATAATGCTGGCTTGTCCCAATGCTTCCACGGCCTGAAGCTTTTTTACCAAGGCGTTGCGCTTTGACATTCTCCACACGCCAGTTGCAAGTACCAAAGTCATCACAATGGGAAGCCCTTCTGGAATAATTGAGACCGAAAGCGAAACCACGGTGGCGAACATCTCTTTTGCCGATTTCCCCGAAACAATGCCGAGCAAAAACAACAAAGTACTGATACTTGCGACTGTGATAATGATGAGCCGCGAGAGATAGCGGATGTTTGTCTTGAGGGGGATTTCGGTGTCAATTGCCGCGATCTCTTTAGAGATTTTTCCGATTACTGTCTCAATCCCCGTGGCTACCACAATCGCTCTGCCGTTTCCGGCAAGAATATGCGTACCCTTAAATATCATATTTTTCTGCTCCGCGGTTGGCAGGCCATCCCTTTCCAGGGTATCGGCAATTTTATGTACCGGCTCCGATTCACCCGTGAGAGCCGCCTCATCAATTTTGAGATTTGCGGCCGCAATGATTCGCGCGTCCGCCGGCACTTTCTCGCCTTCCTGTAAAATGATGACGTCGCCTGGCACCACTCCGCTATCGGGCACAATGAGCTCTTTTCCGTCACGAAGCACAGTCGCTCTTGTTTCAACGAATTTTTTGAGCGCGCGAAGCGTGTTTTGCGCCTTGCCTTCTTGGATTGTCCCGACAACGGCATTAAAAAGAAGAACGGCGAGAATGATCGAGCCATCTATGGTTTCTCCCGTTGCAAAAACGATCATGCTTGCCGCAAGGAGAATATAAATCAGCGGGCTTCGGAACTGGCGTAAAAAAATAATGGGAAGGCTGTCCACCTTTCCTTCGGGAAGATAATTTCGGCCGTATTCCTTGAGACGTTCCGCTGCTTCTTCTCTTGTTAGGCCGTGTTCGCGCGAATGAAGCGCATCAAGAATTTCTGGAATGGTTTTTGCGCGCCATTGATTCATTGTTATAAAATCTGATAAATAATTTCGTAAACTATACTCAAAATCAAAGTAGGCAGAAGTAGCGCTCTTTGCCAAAAACCGAATGGGAGAAATTTAACGCGCGAGAGATTGAGCGCGCGCATTTTTCTTAAAATAAAAAACACAAATATGCCGTCAACCGCGATGAGCATCCCGCCCACGATGGACATTAGCTTTACAAAATCAATCCTGATGAAAATAAAAATCACCACCGGAAAGAGTGCCGCTAAGGCCCATGACATAAGCTTCGGCATGGCGAGGTCCAGCTCGTAAATTTTTTTAAGATCATATCCCAGAGCAAGAAAAGAAGAAAACATGGAAAAAGCGCTGATAAACGCGCCGACCATGATGACGCGGCTGCCCAAGATTTTAGCCAGGCCGGAAAAAACATCTTTGGTTACATCCATGCCAGTTGCCATCAATACCGACGCTGCGAAAATCAAGTAAAGCAAAAGCGGAAGGGACGTAATTAAAATAATTACCGACTTGAGTTTATGCTCAATATGCCCTCGCCTGAAAATTTCTCTGGCGTCGGCAATGATAGAAAGGCCCGCGAGCGCGAACACGAACACGCCAAAAGAAAAAAACGGATCACGCCCATATAGAGGCAGATTAGAAAAGGAACCAGCCCTAAAAGAAAAAAATGCGATGGTCAGCTCCATTAATATGACCACGCTCATGATCAGAAAATTTATTGAGCCGATACGTTCTACTTGAGAATAAAGCAAAACTAAAGCAGCCGCCGCAAAAAAAAGAAACGACCAAATCATTGCGCTTCCTCCGAAAACCACGGAGAGAAAATGGCCTCCCAAAATACCGTAAGTTAAAAGTACGGCATTAAACAGTAAAAGTTCGGAGACCTTAGACAAATTGCCGGCGAATTTTCCCAAATACAGCCGCGTGTATCCGGGAAGGCGGTGCCGCTCGCTTGTGTTTGATACGATTTCGCCGTAAGCCAAATGGATTGAGAGAACCAAAAAAAGCGCGAGCGCCCCCATGCCCAAAGACGCCCAAAAACCGGAAACACTCATCGCGTAAGGCAATATAAATATGCCGGAGCCGATAATCACGCTTCCGGTGATTCCTATTGCCTCCCAAAATGGGGATATCAAAAACGCCATCTTTAAAAATTTCGACTTTGATCTTCGCCGCGATGAATTTTCGTTTCAAGCGAGCGCAAAGCCCAAAGCACCAGTAGCGCCAAAATTGTTCCGTAAATGGCAATAGTGTACAAACCAAAACCGGCGGCCATGCCGATGGCGGCAGTAGTCCAAAGACCGGCGGCGGTAGTTAACCCTTCCATGCGGTCGCCTTTTAAAAAAATCAAACCGCCACCGATAAAACCGATGCCAACCACGACCTGCGAAGCGATTCTGGAAGGGTCAAACGAAGACGCGCCCAAATCTTTCGCCAACGGCGCGAAAGACAAAATAGTGAAAAGCGCGGCGCCCAAGGCTACCAAAGTATAAGTCCGGAGTCCAGCCGGCTTTCTCCTATGTTCTCTTTCAAAGCCTATAGCCATGCCCAAAGCCGCTGCCAAAGTGAGGTGGCCGATCATCCAAAGCACTTGAGGATCAAAAAGATTATTGGACATAAATTTAAATTAAACCTTAATAATTTTTTCTTTTTTTATAAGTTCAATAATTTTGGCAACAAGCTTTTTCGGATCGGAATCGTAGATGATATTGCCTGGGCCCCTGTGTGATTTCGCGATGATGTCTTTGATAATTTCCGTACTGCCGCCGGAGCCTTCTAAAACTCCGATGGGCTTTCCGTCTTCCAGAGCAATCGTAAATTCGTTGATTGTCCCCCACCTGCCGCAACCTACAATCACCGCGTCTGCCGCGCGCGTGAGTATCAAATTTCTTCCAGAATACCCAAAACCTGTGTAAATTATTATATCCATGTAATCAATCGGCAGCTTATAAGCCTCAATGTGCTCTTTTTCGGATGATGCCGGAGAAAGCCCGATAGTAAAACCGCCCGCCTCTTTGGCGCCGATTGCCGCCCACATAGGGAAACCCGTGGTTGCGCCATTTACCAAAATTGCGTTATTTTTGACAATTTCCTCCCCCAAAATTTTAGCTTTCTCCAAAGCGTCCGGAGCGCAATGCCCCGTCTCCGCCGCCCCCGACACGCAGATTTTGTATTTCAGATGTATATGCTTCCCGTCCATTGTTTTATTATAGCGCACTTTTTAACAATTTCGCCCTCAACTTATACCCATTGCAATGCTTCAAAACCCCCAAATAAGATTGTAAATTTTTAGCGTTCATCTTCTTAAACATTCTATTTTTAGTTTTTGTTCGTAAAATTCTATGGTCTGAAAAGTTCACTAAGCCCAGAAAATCAACTTATGTTTCATAAACTGGTCAAATTCGTTCATATAGATATTTACAAAAAGCTGTGAAGTCAAATTGCCCAGCGGCAAACCGACACCTTCGCGTTTTGATAAAAAACTTCCGATAATTTCTCCGAGCAACCACTTAATGTTTTTATCTGGAATATAATTTTCAAAAATATTTATTAGAATCTTGTGATCGATATTTTCAAAAAATTTCCGGATATCGCATTTTAAAACCCAGCATGTTTTGGTGTTGTTTTTGCTCGCTTTCCAAAAAAATTCCCTAAAGCGATTTGTGGCCTTGTGCGTTCCTTTCTTAAATCTACACGAATAAGAATCTGCAGTAAAAATTCTGTCGAAAAAAGGGTGGAACGTCCGGTGTATGGCGTGATGGAGTAGGCGATCTCTTACGCTTGCCTTATGAATATTCCTGGGTTTTGGATCGTTGATTTTAAAGGCTTGATAACCGCCGTGTTTATAAATTTGAGCAGCAAGATCGTTATGAAGTTCGATAATATTTTCCATAAGATTTCTTTCAAAATCTTTGGACAATAAAAAGTATATTGCCTTGTCAGTAAAAATAGACGAAATAGGCAAGATGCTTGGTGGATGGAGCGGCCAAATCTTAAAACAAAACTCTCCCGCAATAAAGCAAGGAGAGAAATGAAAAGATTTGCGAAACGGCAAAAGCAAAACCATTGTTGCGATTCCACCTGTTGTCAGGCTTATCGTAGTACGCGTTCAACCAGTGACCATTGTCGTTGCGGTTCGCGCCAAGCAAGTTCGGGTTGCCATCGGAATTGCACGAGGTATCGTCCATGCCACTGCCCCTTGAATACTCTTGGAGCTGTATCGAATCCGGCATCGCAATGCCTTAATATCTCGTGCCAAGTATCTTCATTTTTTACGAAGTGTCTGCATACACCACTCTATCTAAAACCTTAGTCGTAAATACTCTCGATGTATGGATACTGGATTCGGTAGCAGAAAACCTTAATCTTCCACGTATTCACCTAATACCGTTTTGATGTTAGCACAAAAAAGGCCCCACAATGTTTGCGGGGCGGAGTTGAGGCGTATCTCCACAGCCTTTTTTTTAAAATCGAGGGCTAAGTTCAAAGGGTCAAAGGAAATCCAAGGTTCAAAGCCCTAAGTGCTCACTTGCGAAACGGCAAAAGCAAAACCAAAGTCGCGAAGCCACCCGTCGTCAGGCTCATCGTAGTACGCGTCCAACCAGTGACCGCCGTGGCGGTGCGCGCCAAGCAAGTACGGGCTGCCACCGGAACCCTCAATTGGTTTATGCATGACAATGATCCACCAGAGACCCATCGCTTCGATCTCTTTGTCAGAGAATTTTTCCCGTATGAGGCAAGCCGCCTCGGCGTTCAGTTTCTCAAGCTTGCGCTTGTCGGCCTCGGCATGGATCTTCTTTGTGATCCGGTCGTTGTCCTCGAAGAGTATGCCCTCGAGAACTGCGATTTCGGTAGTCACGCAGGAAGTCGGCTTAAAATCATCAGAGCGAAGCAGAAATCTGGCTTCCGGCGAGAGTTGGTATTTATTCTCATCACAGAATCTTTCCCACTCCAGACCTGTCCTGCCGTTTGAGGTTATGTTGAAATAGATGACACCATCTTGTTCGCACCACGAACGGGTCGGTTCGGAAACCACCAACAATTCAGAGCTACCGACCAAACACCTTATCGCTTCAAGCCTTGGCTGGTCAATTCTAGCGATAAGCTCGACGACATCAAAGCGCTGTATTAAATTCCGAAGACCATTGCTATCGATTTTTGCTTTCAGTTCGGTGATATTCCTATCGAACTGAACTAGCTGACCTCGTGTCGGATCCGACATAAAACACCTCTTTCTTCCCTTTTAGGGAGATTAGTTGCCTTCCTTGATCTCAAAATCAGATCGCGGAGGCGTAGTCAAAGAGCCATTGCTTCGAAAATATGAGGCAATCTCATATTCCCAAACTTTAATAGCATTATACTCCTATTCTCCCAGCTTGTCAAGTGTCAACGCTCTCGCCGTATTTTGGGGCGAAGGCGGGAATGCCCAGATTGTCGCGGAGTTTTTGGACAAGCGCCAAAGAAGATTTTGGTTCGCCGTGGGTTGTGTATATTTTTTTCAAAGTATCTGATTTTTCTCTGACAAATTCAAAAAGCGTGGCGTAGTCGGGATGCGCCGAATAGCCGTAGATGGTTTCTTTGTGGCAACGAACCGGAACTTTTTCGCCAAAAAGCGCAACCTCGTCCGCTCCATCCTGAATGCGCCTTCCCAAAGAGCCGGGGGCCTGGTAGCCGATGAATAAAATCGTGCTTTTCGGGTCCTGCAAATATCTTCGCTCGTGGTGCAAAATTCTCCCTCCGGTGGACATGCCGGAGCCCGCGATAATAATTTTAGGCGCCGGCGCGTTATTTATTTTTTTGGATTCATCCGTAGTCAAAGCCACATGAACCTGCGGAAAATTTAAAAAAGAAAAAGATTTTTTGTCAACGTAGGCCTTGTTAAGATAAGAATAATATTTTTGGTAAATTTCCGTCGCGCGAATCGCGAGTGGGCTGTCCAAAAAAATCTGCGTATTGGGAATCTCCTTTTTTCGCAGCATATCCGAAATTTCCCAAAGAAGCTCCTGCGTTTTTTCCAAAGAAAAAGCCGGTATCATAAGCACTCCGCCCCGCACGACGCTTTTTTCTATTGCTCTTTCTAAAAGTAATTTTTTCTCGTCAATGCCTTCATGCTCGCGGTCGCCGTAGGTAGACTCCAAAACCAAAACTTCCGCCCCGCCGACTTTTTCAAAACCGTTAAGCAAAGGATTGGCGGGATTGCCCAAATCTCCGCTGAATAGTATTTTCTTTCCGTCTGTTTCCACCAAAATCATAGCAGAACCCAAAACATGTCCGGCATCGTAAAAAGTTACAGAGAAATCGCCAACTTGAACTTTATCGTGATAATTTTTGCCCTCCCAAAAAGACATTGCGCGGTCAACATCTTCTTCCGCGTAAGGAATTTCTCCGCCTTCGCGCTCGGCTTCTTTGGCCATAACATTGACGCTGTCTTTAAGCATTAACTCAGCCAAATCTTTTGTGGGATAAGTTGAATAAATTTTTCCGGCGAATCCTTCTTTCACCAACTTCGGAATCCTTCCCGTGTGATCAACATGCGCGTGGGTCACAAAAAGCGCCTCTACGCTTTTGGGATCAAAGGGAAATGGCTCATGGCTTCTTGCGTCGTAAAATTTCGGGCTTTGAAACATCCCGCAGTCAATGAGAATTTTGGTTTTATTATTTTCCAACAAAAAACAGCTTCCGGTAACTTCTCCGGCCGCCCCAAAAAAAGAAAGCTTAGTCATGGCGTCTGTAAATAATCCCGCCTAAAATGCCGCCTGATAAATCCATAAACAAGTCCAATAAAGTATCTTCGTAGACCTTAGGTAAATATGTAAATCCGAGTTTCAAAACAAAACGATCGCCGACAAATTCCACCAACTCCCACGAAACCCCTATTAAAACGACGGCGCCCAAAAGCCAGACAAAATAAGCAAGGCCGCTAAATGGCCCGACTATTTTAAAATTTAGTTTTTTTATTAAAGCCAGAAAAAATAAAAAAGCCCAAAATCCGCCGGCAAAGTGGAGCGGTATGTCAAACCACCAAATTAAAAACGGCAGATTAAACCACATGCCAACCCCCCAAACAAAAAGCAGAACAGCTAAGAAAATCCAAACAAAAGCAAAGGATTTAAAAAACGGAGTCATTTTGTGAATCTGACGCGCCCATCAACTTCTTTTATTTCGTCTAAAATACCCTCTATGAGATCAAATTTTTTCGCCTCTTCCGCGCTGGCCCAGGCGAAATCAGTAAAATCTTTTGAAAGCCTGACATCCCCGTTTTTATATTCCGCAAAGTAAGATAGCGTAACAACCGGAAAGCCGTCGGGGCGGACAAAAACCAAATCGCAGAGATACTGCGGCTTATGGATTTCCAAGCCAGTTTCCTCCAAAACCTCCTTAACCATAGAAATAATATAATTTAAGGTTGGTTTT
>CAYIFM010000026.1:0-2779 GCA_964362705.1 uncultured Candidatus Saccharibacteria bacterium
GCCTGTAAACTATCGCCGCGCCGCCTCGCTCCGGGCGTTCAACTTGCCGCAAAAACGCGCCCGCGACTTTTTTAGATTCGCGCAAAATAGATTTCGCGGTTGCCCGCGCTTCTTCCAAAGTTTGCGACGCGAGAAAATAAATAAGGCCTTCAACGGATTGTGCCGGAGCAACTATGCCCACGGTTGATTGCGTGGCCACGGGCAACAGCGCTCTCGCGACGTCGCAAGCCTGCGCTCTTGTCGCTCCAAGCCAAGCGGCGCGTTCCAATTTATCTTCCGGCTCTTTTGTCTGAAGCCTTACGAAAGCCGTGAGCTCCCGTACGATATAAGAGTAAATATCAAAGATGGCGTTTACGCGTTCTATGTAGTTTCTTTTGGCATCCGGAGGCAGATTCGGCGGAATGTAATACTTATATTGCCCCGATTCGTCCTTTTGGTCGAAATAAATATAGCGCGTTGACTGCTCAAGATAACCCGCGAAACGCCCGCGCTCAAGCAATTTCGTCAGAAGATTGGAGGCGCGCTCAACCACCAAAAGCACGTAGATTAATTGCTTTACTGAATCGTCTCCATATCCGGCGACGATTTTTTCAATAAACTCCGGAGCCGCGGCTTCCTCGGCGGCAAATTCAAGAAGATATGTTTTTCTCAAATCTTGCGAGCTTCTTGAAAGGCGAGCCATAGACGCCGCGGCCAAAAGCCGCGGCGCTTCGTCCGTGAACGCGTAAACATCTCCGTAGGGATCAGTCACGATTTTTTGAAGAAATTTATAACCTCTTTTGGTAATCGCGAGCTTTCCGCCCCTTTTTACAATATACGGATTGCTAGCCATGCTTTCTCCTTTTTTGAAATCTAAAACCAATACTTGCACATTTTTTAAATATGCGCTAGTCTGGCCGCAGAAAGAAGAAATTGAATGAACATCGCGAAGTATATTGATCACACAGCTTTGAAGCCGGATGTGACCGTAGACCAGATTATTAAATTATGCGAGGAAGCAAAACAATACGGTTTCGCGTCTGTTTGCGTTAATCCTATTTGGGTGGGTTTTTGCCAATCACTAATCTCTAACTCCAGTATAAAAATTTGCGCGGTTGTCGGATTTCCTTTAGGCGCGAACGTGCCGGCAATCAAGGCCTTGGAGGCAAGGCGCGCTTTTGAGGGTGGGGCAAGTGAAATAGATATGGTCATGAATATAGGCCTTCTCAAATCGGGATATTTGGCAATTGTTGCGCGCGATATTAGCATTGTCAGGAGAGCGGTACCGCAAAGCATTCTTAAAATCATTATCGAAGCCTGCTTGCTCACTCGCAATGAAAAAATACTTGCGTGTGAGATCGCAAAAAATGCCGGAGCGGATTTTGTAAAAACCTCAACAGGATTTTCAACCGGCGGCGCGACTGTTGAGGATGTGGCGTTGATGCGTAAAACGGTCGGGAAGAAAATGGGAGTGAAAGCTGCCGGGGGAATCAAGGATTTCGCAACGGCGAAGGCGATGCTTGATGCCGGAGCCAATCGTCTTGGATGTTCTGCCAGCATCGCGATTGTTAAAGAGGCCCTATCAAAGACTTTATGATGTACGCTCACATTTTTGGGCATGAAGAAAGGCTTTATGTTTGGTACAGGTATCCTTTCAAGTTCAACAGCGAAGCGGAAGAAAAGCTTTTGGAAAATACATTGGAGGCGACTTTATTTGAAGAAAGCGGCGACTTGGCTCAGCTTGACCATCAGGTATCCGATTGGATGAAAGCGCAAGGCGTGAGCAATCTTATCGGGTTTTCAAAATTTGATTCAGCTCATTGGAGGCTGGATTTAAACGATCCGAGAGATTTGAAGGAATACATCGGGATGCTACGGCAGGAAGCGCACCGCATGGCAGGCTTTTTGGAAAGGGAAAGACAGGAAAAAAGCGATACACGCAAAGAAGCCGCGGAGGCGCTTAAAGATTTGCGCGCGCATATTTTTAGCCTTAGGGATTTGCTAAGATGGAAGACGAAATCATGGGAAGCGCGATAGAGGCCGGCTGCGAGCACATAGATGAAGCCAGAGCCGAATTTCGGGAGAGCATTGTTTATCATTAAAGAATCAGGGGCTTTCCCCGCCGCTTAAAAGCGGTGGGGTTGTTTTTTTTATTTCTCGTGCTATATCTTAGACAGATTTTGAAAGCTGAAAAATGATAAATCAGCGCCAAACTATCATAACTATGGCGGTTTCGGGGTCCGGCGAAGAAGAATATCTCGCCAGATTTAAAAAATACGCCGAAGACAGGGGCAAGACAGTCAGCGAATGCCTTGTCGGTAAAAGGATTTTTGAGCAGGCGGAACGCAATGATATGGATTGGTCCAGAGACAGAATTCTGAAAGCAAATCATGGCACGATGAAGGCCACCAAAAGCGCGGTTTTTGAGGATGTCGACAGCGAAATCTCTTCTCTTCCCGCGAAAAATAGCGTGGCCGTGGTCAATTTGCATGGCTGTTTTTATAACCAGTATTTATATGAGTTGGACGTGGATAGTTATTACATAAATCAGCTCAATCCCGATTTTTACATTTATTTCATGAACGATGTGGATTCTGTGACCAGAAGTTTGAAGAAAAGAGAACAATGGGATTTTCTTTTCGGCAAAGAAAAGCCCGCCACAAGCTATCCGAATTACGGCCGCGACAGGATTCTAGAGTGGCAAAGCGTTGAATACATGATAGCGAAGCTTTTGGCTAACGGAGATTGCGTCGCCTCTATGGCAAGTTCCCGGACAGAATTAAAAAAACGGCTTTTTGTG
>CAYIFM010000026.1:2789-7383 GCA_964362705.1 uncultured Candidatus Saccharibacteria bacterium
TGGCGAAGAATATACTATTTTGGAATGCCTCTGACTCTTTTTGGCGACGATAAATATAAAAAAGATCGCGCGCGAATAGATGAATTAAAGGCGTGGCTGGAGGAAAAAGCAATTCTTATGGATCCGCGCTATGTTGAGCCGCTATCTAAAAAGCATTTGGATGAAATAGATAAGCCGATGTACAGCCATGTTGTTTTCCGCGATTTGAGGATGTTGATTCCGCAATGCAAAGACGGAATGGTAGCTTTTTTTCCGAAATCCGTAACGTCCTCGGGAGTGCAGGACGAATTACGGGAGCAATGCGAGCTTACGCGAAAAACTTGGCTGATTTATCCGCCCGGGCCGGCAAGCCCGTTTCTTACGGAACGCAGTATTGTTATTTCTCGCGGCGAACAGCAATTCAAAAGAAAATTTTTGGAAGATTTGGGGCCAAAATATCTTGAGCAAGTCAAACGCGCGCAAAAAGAATATAATAGAGGTAACCATGGCAAGAAAGTGCGATAACACGAGTTCCGGAGTGTGGATTGAAGATAAGCGCGGCAATATCGTAATGATTAAGAGATGGAATTATCCTCAAGCCTTTGCGTTGCCCGCCGGGCATTTGGACGGAGACAGCGCCGAGGTGAACATACAAAAGGAATCCGGCGAAGAAGTTGGGCTTACGCTAATCTCTTTCGCAAAAGTTTTTCATCAAGATATAGATAATCCTTGCAAAAACGAGGGCGGAGACCACCATGAATGGCACGTGTTCGAAAGCCATGATTATAGCGGAGTACTGAAAGCTGGGGATGACGCAAAAGAGGCGTTTTGGGCAACGCTGGAACAGCTTAAGCGATACGCCGATAGAACCGAATATTTCATGAAAAAATACAGCCTGCCCTACACGGAAGTGGGCAAGCTGACTCGAGCGATTTTCGGCAATCCCCGGTTGCCGAATCCTGTTACCGATCCGGAATGGCAGCAAGAAATGGGGCTTGAGCCTGTTTGGTACTTTATGTTAAAGAATTTGGGCAAAATTTAGGCAATCCACACCCTTCTTATCGGTGGGCAAGGATTGCCTTTTTTATTTTTATTTTTTAGAATGAATACACGATGAAATCAATTGTTTTCTGCTCATCACAAAGATTCGCCAAAGACCTCCATCAATTTATGGAGGAGCTTCATTCTTTGGCGAAAGAAAAAGGTGTTAAATTGTCTGTTTTGCATCCGGAATTTGATAAAGCGGAAAATCATTTGCGGCATCTGCGCGAAAAAGATCGGTTGGAGGATCCAATTTACCGAGCGGAGGTCGCGGGGAAAGTCTACGACCATCTTTTTCGCAAGGTGAAAGTGGCGGATGTTTGTTTTGTGTTCAATAAGGACGGCTATATCGGTGTAAACGTCGCCGGCGAGCTTTTTGCCGCCGCTGTTTTGGGAAAAATGATTTATTCTTTGGAAGACCAAACTTTGATGGGGCACTACCCGCACGATCTTTACGAAGAGCCTTCCGTCAAAAAACTTGTCCACGAAACCATATCTACCCCCGCAGACTTGCTTTCAAGGTTGATTTAAAAATCATTTTATGCTATAAATGTGCCAGAAGTAGATTCGGAGATTCGCATGCTGATTTTGATTACCGATAGTGCTGGGCGCGAAATTAGCAGAAAAAATTGCGAAAGCTTTGACGATAAAACGCCATTGCAAAAGGTGATAATCAGATCATCGCTGGCACTGATGTGGATGTCTCGAGATTGTCGAAATTGTAAGATATCTTTAGTGTTGAGCCAGGGCGACATTGTTTTCTTAAAGAAGTTGGCAAAGAGAATTTACGGAACCATTTATGACATTAGTGATCTTGTGGATCTACTGAATTTTATTGGGAAAGGCTATCTGGAAACAGTTATACCGGTTGTTTATAGAAAAGACACCAAATTTTTCTCCGAATCTATGACCGTGCACAATGGAAAAAATGGCAAGAAAAGCAGAAGATATGTCGCGCCAGCTCTTTCGGCTATGCGCACGAATTAAAGGCCAACCGGCCTTTTTCTTTTTGCATTATTTTTTTATTTTGGCATAATGTATCAATATTATGAAAATTAGATTTTGGGCATTGGGCATTTTGTTGATAGGGGCTTTGGCTGGGTTTTTGGACGCCGGAGAATTTTTAGGTTTAAAAGACTCGTGGTTTATCAGGCCTTTCAGGCTTGGGCTAGATCTTCAGGGCGGGACGCACTTGGTTTACAAAGCTGATACTTCTAAACTGGGTTCACAGCAGGAAATTACCGAAGCCATGGCCGGAGTTAGGGATGTCATTGAACGAAGGGTCAATTTTTTCGGAGTCGCGGAGCCGGTTGTGCAGACGGAGAATGTCGGAGGCGAACGCAGATTGATTGTTGAGCTCGCCGGAGTTTTTGATATCAAAGAAGCTATTAAATCAATCGGCGAAACGCCTTATTTGGAGTTTCGTGAACTTAAACGCGGGCCCGATGGGAAAATTTTAGCGACTTCCACGGCCGACGCGAAAGATTTTGTTCCCACAGAGCTTTCGGGAAAATATTTATCGCGCGCCACTTTAGGTTTTAACCAGACAACCGGATCGCCGGAAGTTTTTCTAGAATTTAACGACGATGGCGCGAAATTTTTTGAGAAAATCACCGAAAGAAATGTCGGCAAACCGGTAGCTGTTTTTTTGGACGGCGTCCCAATAAGTATCCCCACGGTTCAGGAGCGCATCAGCGGAGGAAGCGCGCAAATCACGGGGCGATTTACCCAGGATGAGGCGCGTGATTTGGTCAGGCGTTTTAACGCCGGAGCTCTCCCAATTCCTATCAGCCTGCTTTCTCAACAGAGTGTAGGAGCGTCTTTAGGCAAGGAAGCCCTGCTTAAAAGCTTGCGCGCCGCTATTTATGGCACTTTGGCTGTTATGATTTTTATGATTTTGTGGTACAGGCTTCCCGGGATTATTGCTGTTTTGGCTTTGGGAGTTTATGGGGCTTTCGCTTTGCTTTTATTTAAATTGATACCGGTTACGCTTTCTTCCGCCGGCATCGCCGGGTTTATTTTATCCATTGGCATGGCGGTGGACGCGAATATTTTAATTTTTGAGAGAATGAAAGAGGAGTTGCGCTCCGGGCGTTTGTTGGATACCGCAATGACAGAAGGCTTTCGCCGGGCTTGGACTTCCATCCGCGATTCCAATGTTTCAAGTCTTATCACTTCCGTGATTCTTTATTGGTTCGGCACCTCGCTTGTCCGCGGATTCGCATTGACGCTGGGTCTAGGTATTTTAGTCAGTATGTTTACAGCAATCACCGCGTCGCGTTATTTTTTGCGTTCGCTTCCGCACACTGGCATCGGTAAATTAACCCGCTTTCTCTTCAGCGCTGGACTTTCACGGTAGGCACTCGTCCACATCAATAGTCTTGATGTTTAATTACATTGCTATAAAATTAATATATGGGATTATTAGAATCATTCAAGAATATTTTGCCTGGCGATAAGGCTATATTAAGCCCAGAACAAGAGCGTATTAACGAGCTTGAGAAAGAAAGAGTTACTCTCAACAAATCAAATGAGAGTAGGCCGGAGTCTTGGGGCGTTGATCCTCGGTATGAGCAAATCAATAAGGAGATCGAAAATTTGACTCGCGATCTTCAGCACAAAGAAAAATAAACATTTAAAACGGCGCAGCTATCTTGATTTTAAAACTTAAAAAAGCTACGCTTTCAGCAATGTTACGAAAGTGTTTTTTATTTTAATTTTATTTTTTTCGCTTATTTTATACTATACTCATTCTTGTACGATCGTGAATAATTGAGTATAGTGGGTTTTTATTGATTGTAAAATTTTATCATGTTAGACTAATCGGTAATGAAAAAGTGGCGTTTTTTTGCACCTTTAATATTTTTAGTTTTGACTACGCCGGTTTACGCTAGCGTGGTGATTACCGAAATTATGTATGATCTTGACGGAACTGATACCGGACGGGAATGGATAGAGATTCAAAATACCGGAAACTCGCAAGAGGATCTTACGGGCTGGAAATTATTTGAGACAAGCACCAATCACGGAATTACGGCGGCGAATCCTCAAACATTTATGCTCCCCGCCGGAGCATACGCGGTTATCGCAGATAATGTCGAAAAATTCTTGACCGACTGGCCTGGTTTTGCTGGAACGATTTTTGACAGCGCGTTTTCGCTTAGTAATGTCGGCGAGGCGATGAGCATTCGGAATCCCGAATTAATTGATATTGATTCTGTGACATACAGTTCTAGCATGGGGGCAAATGATGATGGCAATTCTTTACAGAAAGTAAGCAATGAATGGGTTGCAGCCTTTCCTACTCCTGGCGGAGGGCTAGCTAATCAAGTTTCTTCGGAAGATCAAGGCGCTAGCGCGCCAAATAATCCTGTTGTGATGGCTGATTCTATTTCCAAACTCAAAGCTCACGCCGGAGAAGATCGCACGGTGCTCGCGGGCGCGGAAATTGGATTTTCCGCTTCGGCGGAAGGGTTTACGGAAGATTCTATAAATAGAGCGAGATTTTTATGGAATTTTGGAGACGGGTATGTAGCGGAGGGAAAAAACATAGCCCACGCCTTTTCGTATCCCG